>JBGQGU010000094.1:0-9084 GCA_041497655.1 Gammaproteobacteria bacterium | reverse complement strand
ACATCTATCCCCTCGCCAACAGCGAGGCAACTCAGCACTCAGCACTCAGCACTCAGAACTCGCCGTGGCGCTACTCCACGGACCTCCACTGCCCCGACTGCGACATCCACTACTCCGACCCCACGCCAAGCCTGTTCTCGTTCAATTCGCCGGTCGGCGCCTGCGAAACCTGCCGCGGCTTCGGGCGCGTGATCGGCGTCGACTACGGCCTCGTCATACCCGACGAATCGAAGGCGCTGCGTGAAGGCGCGATCCGGCCGTGGCTCTCCGAGTCCTACCGAGGCTGGAACGATGACCTCGTGGAGTACGCGAAGAAACGGGGCATGCCCATCGACACACCCTGGCGCGAGCTGGACGCGCGGCAGCGGCAGTGGGTCGTCGACGGCGACCCCGGCTGGGTGAGCTGGCGGAAATCCTGGCCCGGCCACTGGTACGGCATCAGCCGGTTCTTCAAGTGGCTGGAAAGGAAGGCCTACAAAATGCACGTGCGCGTGCTGCTCTCGCGCTACCGCGCCTATACGCCGTGCGAGGCCTGCGGCGGCGCGCGCCTGAAGCCCGACGCCCTGCTATGGCGATTGGGAAGCGAGGAAAACGCGAATGCGGTCCTCAACGCTTCAACGCGCTTCAAGCCGCAGGGCGTAAAGTGGAGCACGGACCGGCTTACGTCCCTGCCGGGGCTCTCGGTTCACGACCTAGTGCTGCTGCCGGTGGATCGCTCGCGCGCGTTCTTCGAGCGCCTGCATCTCCCGGCCCCGATGGACGAGGCCGCCGGCCTGCTGCTCACCGACATTCGCGCGCGGTTCTCCTACCTGAACGAGGTCGGGCTCGGTTATCTCACGCTCGACCGCCAGTCGCGCACGCTGTCCGGTGGCGAAGTGCAGCGCATCAACCTCACCACGGCGCTCGGCACCTCGCTCACCAACACGCTGTTCGTGCTGGACGAGCCCTCGATCGGTCTGCACCCGCGCGACATGGGCCGCGTAATCGGCGTCATGAAGAAGCTGCGCGGCGCCGGCAACTCCCTGGTGGTCGTCGAGCACGATCCCCAGATCATGCTCGCCGCCGACCGCGTCCTCGACCTCGGCCCGGGGCCGGGCGAGCGCGGCGGCAGGATCGTCTGCTTCGGCACGCCGGAGGAATTGAAACGGGCGCCACATTCGCTCACCGGCGAATACCTTTCCGGGCGCAGGCGCACGGATGGGCTTGGCACGAATCACGAATCACGATTCACGAATCACGCCATTGAGATCCGCGGCGCCGCCGAGCACAACCTCAAGAACATCGATGTCACCATCCCGCTCGAGCGCCTGGTGTGCATCACCGGCGTGTCGGGCTCGGGCAAATCCACGCTGGTCCAGGACGTGCTCCACGCGGCGCTGCTCAAGGCCAAAGGCAAGCCCACCGAGGCGCCCGGCCGGCACCGCGCGCTGAAGGGCCACGAGCGCATCGCTCAAGCGGTGATGGTGGACCAGTCGCCGATCGGGCGCACCACGCGCTCCAATGCCGCGAGCTACGTCGGCGCCTTCGAAGCGATCCGGAAGCTGTTCTCCGCGGCACCGGCCGCGATCAAGCGGCGCTACACCGCGGGCACCTTCAGCTTCAACTCGGGGAACGGCCGCTGCCCCGCCTGCAGCGGCAACGGCTTCGAGCATATCGAGATGCAGTTCCTGTCCGACGTCTATCTGCGCTGCCCGGACTGCGACGGGCGGCGCTACCGGCCGGAAGTGCTCGAAGTCAAGCTCGAGCCTCCTGCAGCGTCCCGAGCAACGAGTCACGAGAAACGAGAAACGGGCAAGAGCATCGCAGATGTTCTGGACATGACGGTATCCGAGGCAGCAGGTTTTTTTTCCGACCAGCCGCAGGTACAGCGCGCGCTGAAACCGCTCGCGGACGTCGGGCTCGAGTACCTGCGCCTCGGCCAGCCGGTGCCGACGCTATCCGGCGGCGAGGCGCAGCGCCTGAAGCTCGCCGGCCACCTTGCGGAGGCCAAATCCCCCCAACCCCCCTTTGCTAAAGGGGGGGCAAATCCCCCCTACCCCCCTTTGTCAAAGGGGGGTGACGCGGCGCGTAGGGAGATTCGGGGTAACGCGAAGCGCGGGGGGATGCAGCACCCCCTTTCCCAAAAGGGGGTCGCGAGTGCAGCGAGCGGGGGGATTTTGTTCTTGTTCGACGAACCCACCACCGGCCTGCACTTTGACGACGTCGCGAAATTGCTCAGTGCGTTTCGTAAGCTGCTGCGCGCGGGACACTCAGTTGTCGTGATCGAGCACAATCTGGACGTCATCCGCTCCGCGGACTGGATCATCGACCTCGGCCCCGAGGGCGGCGACGCCGGCGGCGAGATCGTCGCCACAGGGACGCCGCAACAAATTGCGGCGTCCCTGAATTCACACACAGGGAAGGCATTACGCGAATACGAGACAGCGCTCGTCCCTGCTGCGATAGCGGAGGAGCCGCGAGAGACGATTCACGAATCACGAATCACGAATCGCGCCATTCAAGTGCACGGTGCACGTGAACACAACTTGAAGAATATCGACGTCGCGATCCCGCTCAACCGCTTCACGGTGGTGACCGGCGTCTCGGGCTCGGGCAAGTCCACGCTCGCCTTCGATATCGTGTTTGCGGAAGGCCAGCGCCGCTACCTCGAATCGCTCAACGCCTACGCGCGCCAATTCGTCGAGCCCTCGGCGCGCCCCGACGTGGACGCCATTTTCGGCATCCCGCCGACGGTGGCCATCGAGCAACGCACGAGCCGCGGCGGGCGCAAGAGCACCGTCGCCACGCTGACCGAGATCCACCACTTCCTGCGGCTGCTCTACATGAAGCTCGGCACCCAGTATTGCCCGCGGTGCGAAGTGCCGATCGAGCCGCAGAGCGCGGATGCGATTGCGGCGAGAATTCTCCGCGACTACCGCGGCTCGCGCGTGGGGCTGCTTGCGCCGCTGGTGGTGAATCGCAAGGGCTACTACACCGACCTCGCCAGATGGGCGCGCGGCAGGGGCCACACGCATCTGCGCGTCGACCGGGAGTTCATTCCGACCGACCGCTGGCCGCGCCTGTCGCGCTTCCACGAGCACACCATCGAACTGCCGGTCGCCGACGTGCGCGCGGCGCCGGGCAATGAAGCGGAACTGCGCGCGGCGCTCGGCCGCGCGCTCGATCACGGCAAGGGCGTCGTCCACGTGCTCGCTCCTCTGGAGGCGCTGGAACGGGCCATGGCAAAGCGCGACCCCGCGCTCGCAACGCTGACCGAAACCGTATTCTCGGTAAAGCGCGCCTGCCCCTCCTGCGGCACGAGCTTCCCCGAGCTTGACCCGCGGCTCTTCTCCTACAACTCCAGGCATGGCTGGTGCAAGACCTGCTACGGCACCGGCTTGAGGCTCTCCGGATTCGACGCGGAGCAGTCCGGCGAAGAGATCTGGTGGAACGAGTGGTACGACGGCGAAGCCGCGCTCTGTCCCGCCTGCGCAGGGCGACGGCTCAATCCAATCGCCTTGGCGGTGAGATTCCGGGAGCATTCCATTGCCAATCTCAGCCGGATGTCCGTATCGACGATCGAGAAATTTTTCAGCGATTTGCGCCTCGAGGGACGAGAGGCGGAAATCGCTCGCGACATCGTGGCCGAGCTGAAAAGCCGATTCGCCTTCCTGCGGGAAGTGGGGCTTTCCTACCTCGCGCTCGACCGCGCCGCGCCCACGCTCTCCGGCGGCGAGGCGCAGCGCATCCGGCTGGCGGCGCAGATGGGCTCCAACCTGCGCGGCGTGGCCTACGTCCTCGACGAGCCGACCATCGGCCTGCACCCGCGCGACAACCGCATCCTGCTCGACACGCTCGCGAAGCTCCAGGCCAAGGGCAACACGCTGGTGGTGGTGGAGCACGACGAGGAGACCATCCGCCGCGCGGAATACGTGGTGGACCTCGGCCCCGGCGCGGGCCATCGCGGCGGCGAGGTGATCGCCGCGGGCTCAGCCGCCGATCTCATGCGTGCGCCGGCCTCGGTCACCGGCCGCTTTCTCGCGCAACCGCTCAGACACCCGCTGCACGCGCGGCGGCCGGTAAGCCGCGCGACCCCCGCGGTCACGGTCACCGGCGCGGCCCTGCACAACCTCAAGGACCTCGACATCCGCATCCCGTTCGGGCGGCTGATCGCGGTGACCGGCGTTTCCGGTTCGGGCAAGTCCACGCTCGCCCGCGACGTGCTCTACGAAAATCTCCGGCGCCTGATCGCAGTGCGTCAAAACCCGCCGCGCCGGAAGGATGAAGGCGGAACGCGAAATGCGGAAGGAAAACCCACCAAGCGCGGAGCCCGTTCATCATTCATCATTCATCATTCATCGTTCGGCTTCGCCGGCTGCCGCGCCATCCGCGGCAGCGAAGCCGTGGGCCGGGTGCTGGAAGTGGACCAGACCCCGATCGGCAAGACGCCACGCTCCTGCCCCGCGACCTACGTCGGCTTCTGGGACCTGGTGCGGCGGTTGTTTGCGGAAACGACGGAGGCACGCATGCGCGGCTACACCGCGTCACGCTTCTCATTCAACACCGCGGGCGGGCGCTGCGAAGCGTGCGAGGGACAGGGACTGAAGCGGATCGAGATGTCGTTCCTCCCCGACGTGAAGGTCACCTGCGAGGCGTGCCGCGGCGTGCGCTTCAATCCCGAGACGCTCGCCGTGCGCTTCAAGGACAAGAGCATCGGGGAAGTGCTCCTGATGAGCGTAGACGAAGCTGTGGAGTTCTTCTCCGCGCACGCTTCCATCCACCACGCCCTCAACTTGCTGCAGGACGTTGGCCTGGGCTATCTCACCCTCGGCCAGCAGAGCCCGACGCTCTCCGGCGGCGAGGCGCAGCGCATCAAGCTCGTCACCGAGCTTGCCAAGGTGCGTAGCAATGGAGCCGTCAGCCGCCAGCCGTCAGCCGTCAGCGAACAGCAACTTCACGCTGCCAACTGCCAACTGACCGCTGCCAACTCGGCGCGAGCCGGCACGCTCTATGTCTTGGACGAGCCGACCGTCGGCCTGCACATGGCCGACGTCGAGAAGCTCCTGCGCGTCCTGCACCGGCTGGTGGACGCGGGCAACACCGTCGTCGTGATCGAGCACAACCTCGACGTGATCGCCGAGGCCGACTGGATCCTCGACCTCGGCCCGGAGGGAGGCGAAGCCGGCGGCCATGTCGTCGCGCAGGGCTCACCGGAAGACATCATCAAACCCTATTTCCCCTCCTTACAGAGGAGGGGTGGCAGCGAAGCTGACGGGGTGGTGCGCACACCGAGGAGGGGTGGCGGCGCAGCCGCCGGGGTGGTGTGGTCTCACACCGCGCGCATCCTGTCCGATTTCCTGCGCGAGCGCGGGACGGCGCCTAAAGCAAATGAGCCGCGGATAAACGCTGATAAGACCTAAGACTCGAACCACCGGCCAAGCAGGCCTAGCAATGCCCTCCCCGCCCGTTCCCGCGACGCCGGCGTTCGACGCGACCGGCACACCGTACTCGCCCGAGTACGGCGACGTCTATCACAGCGCCGATTCCGGGCCGGGCCAGGCGCGGCACGTGTTCCTCGGTGGCAACGATCTGCCGGCGCGCTGGGCCGGCGCGCACGTTTTTACGATCGTCGAAACCGGCTTCGGCTTCGGGCTCAACTTCCTCGCGACGTGGCAGGCGTGGCTTGCCGATCCCATGCGTCCGGAGCGGCTGCACTTCGTCTCGGTCGAGAAGCATCCCTTCGCGCGCGAGGGACTCGCGACGCTGCACGCGCCCTATCCCGAGTTCGCGCCGCTCGCCAAGGCGCTGCAGGATGCGTGGCCGCTGCCCCTGCCCGGCCTGCACCGGATGCACTTCGAGGACGGGCGCGTCACGCTCACCCTCGCCTTGGGCGACATCGCGGATGTCCTGCCGAAGTTGAGGCTCGCTGCCGACGCGATCTACCTCGACGGCTTCGCGCCCGACCGCAACCCCGACATGTGGGCAAGCGCGGTCATGAAGGCGTTGGCGCGGCTCGCGCGCCCCGGCGCGACGGCCGCCACCTACACCACGGCGCGCGCGGTGCGCGACGCGCTCGCCGCCGCCGGGTTTGTGCCCGAGTTGCGGCCCGGCTTCGGCCGCAAGCGGCAAATGCTCGCCGCGCGCTTTTCCCCGCCCCGGCCGCCGCGCCACGCGCTGCCCGCGGCGCCGCAGTGGAGCGAGCGCCGCGCCATCGTCGTGGGCGCAGGGCTCGCCGGAGCCGCGGTCGTCGAGCGCCTCGCCGCGCGCGGCTGGGCCATCGACCTGATCGAACGCCACGCCGGGCCGGCGGCGGAAGCATCGGGCATGCCGGCCGGCATTTTCCATCCGCAGGTCTCGCGCGACGACAGCATTCTCTCCCGGCTCACGCGCGCCGGATTTCTCTACGCGCTCGATCGCTGGCGCGCGCTCGAGGCCGCCGGTCATCGGCTTGAATGGGAGCGTTGCGGCGTGCTGCAGGTTGCGAAGGACGCGCGCGACGAGGCGCGCATGGCGGCGACCGTACGCGCGCTCGGCTTTCCGGCGGGTTATGTGGATTTCTTGCCGCGCGGGACGGCTGGCGCTCGTGCCGGAGTCGAGGTGAACACCGGCGGCTGGTGGTTCCCCGAAAGTGGATGGATGCGCCCGGCGGAACTTATCGCGGCCCAACTCGCGGCGGCGCAGGCGCGCGGCGCAGTCACGGTTCGCATGAGTACGACAGCGCACGCGCTGGTTCGTGATGGAGACATCTGGCGCGTGCTCGCGCCCGATGGCGCCGTGATCGCGTCCGCTCCCGTGGTCGTGCTCGCCAACTCGCACGACGCCATCCGCCTGGTACCGCTCGGCACTGAACTCAAACGCGTGCGCGGGCAGCTGACCCTCCTGCCGGCGGGGAGCCTGCCGCGCCTGCGCACGGTGCTGGCCGGCCAGGGACACCTGGTGCCGGCCGGGGACGGCGCGGCGGTGGCGGGCGCGACCTACGATTTCGAGGACGAGGACGCCGCGCCGAGCGAGGAAGGAAATGCCGGCAACCTCGCGCGATTCGAGCGGCTGCTGCCGGGAAGCGCCGCTCACCTCGACCCGGCGCGGCTCACCGGCGCGGTGGGCTTTCGCTGCGTCGCGCCGGACCGGTTGCCGCTCATCGGCGTGTTGCCGGATATCCCGGCAACGCGCTTTGATCCGCGCGCGCTCCCGCGGCTGCACGGCCTCTACGGCGCGCTCGGTTACGCCTCGCGCGGGCTGACGTGGGCTGTGCTTGGCGGCGAATTGATTGCAAGCGCGATGGAGGGAGAACCCCTGCCGCTCGAAGGCGATCTGGCGGACGCGGTCGATCCCGCGCGGTTCGCGCTGCGGCGGGCACGGCGCGGCAGTTTCTAGAAGCTCATTCAAGAACAGCCACGGAAACACACGGAAGCACACAGAATTCATGTAAATATCGGTGCCGTTTCGTGTTCAAGTTTCTGTCCGTGTCATTCCGTGTGATTCCGTGGCTAATGATTTACGGGTTTCATCAGCGTTCTTGAGACCGCCATTCCCGCGCAGGCGGGAAGCTAGAGCGCGCAGATCGTTTAATATTCACTTTCCGGTCGAACGACACCATGGCTGAATCGCGCTGCCGTCGCATTCGCTGGTTTGCCGCACTGTTCTGCGCGCTCGTTCAGGGCTGCGTCACCGCGCCCCCGGAAACCGCGCCGCCGGCGCGCGAACCCGTGATGGCAGCCGTGCCCGACGGCAATTGGGAGCTCGTCACCTCCACTTTCATCGGGGCCGGGCGCATCCCCGGCGTGCCGCGCGCCACGCTCGCGTTCAAGGACGGCAGGATGTCGGCTTTCAGCGGCTGCAATAGCGCCAACGCAGCGGCGCGCCTGGTCGACGACTGGCTTGAAGTGCAGGCGATGGCCACGACTCGCCGGGCGTGTCCCGAGCCGCTCGGCTCGTTCGAGAACCGCTTTTTCAAGCTGCTGGGGGCCCGGCCGGTTTTCCGGGTCGACGGCGATACGTTGACGCTCGTTGCCGGCAGCCAGAACGCGCGGCTGCGCCGCACCGGCCCAATGGCGGGCCCTCAGGGCGCTGACGGGGGGGTCGGTTCCGTGTATACTGCGCACCAAGGTTTCTGTCTCGCGTCGTCCGGTTAGCGTTTCAGCCTGTTTTTTCAACGTAACGCATCTGCCTGAACCGGTTTGGAAGGAAAGTCCTTCCCGGGCCGATATTTCAGGAGATCGTCATTAGCACTTCATTTGCAAATCTCGGCCTGTCGGCCGAGCTGCTCCGCGCTGTCGCCGAGCAGGGTTACACCGAACCCACCCCCATTCAGGCGCAGGCCATCCCGGTCGTGCTCTCCGGGCGCGACCTGCTCGGCGCGGCGCAGACCGGCACCGGCAAGACCGCCGGCTTCGCCCTGCCCATTCTGCAGAAGCTCGCGGCGCAGGCCAACGCGAGCGCGTCCCCCGCACGCCACCCGGTTCGCGCACTGATACTGGTGCCGACACGCGAGCTCGCGGCGCAGGTACAGGAGTTTTTCCGCGCCTACGGCAGGCACCTCAAGGTGCGCTCGACCGTGATCTTCGGCGGCGTCGGCTTCAACCCGCAGGCAACGGAACTGCGGCGCGGCGTGGACATCGTCGTCGCGACGCCGGGACGGCTCCTCGATCACGTCGAGCAGCGCACGATAGACCTGCGCCAGGTCGAGGTCCTGGTGCTGGATGAGGGCGACCGCATGCTCGACATGGGCTTCATCCCCGCCATCCGCCGCATCCTCGCGCTGCTGCCGGCAAAGCGCCAGAATCTGCTGTTCTCGGCGACCTTTCCCGATGAGATCCGCAAGCTCGCCGGCTCGTTCATGCGCGACCCGGTCACCGTCGAGGTGGCGCCGCGCAACCGGCCGGTCGAGCTCATTTCGCAGGTCGCACACCCGGTGGACAAGGACCGGAAGCGCGAGCTGCTCGCGCACCTCGTTAAGACCGGCGACTGGCACCAAGTGCTGGTGTTCACCCGCACCAAGCACGGCGCGAACCGGCTCGCCCAACAGCTGGAGCGCGACGGCATCGAGGCCGACGCGATCCACGGCAACAAGAGCCAGCCGGCGCGCACGCGCGCGCTGAAGCGCTT
>JBGQGU010000093.1:0-9091 GCA_041497655.1 Gammaproteobacteria bacterium | reverse complement strand
TTCGCAAGCGCGCATCGCGGAGCCACTAATCGTGTCTTGGAGCTTATTGAACTCCAAGACACGATCAACGAAAAACAGAAATAAGAACCCGAACGCCCCGGCTGCGCGGCGTGGGTTTCCGCCATTTCCGTCTTTCTATTTGAGGACGCGGCCGTAGGTCGCGTCCTCGGTGATGACGCAATCAACTTCCTGGTCGCTTTCGGAAACCGGCAGCTCCGGGAGGATCTGCAGGGAAAACGTCGCGGCGACGAGCGGCAGCCGCCGGGCGAAGGTGCGGATGAAGCGATCGTAATAGCCGCCGCCGTATCCCAGGCGCTGGCATTGACGGGTGAAAGCCACGCCGGGCACGAGCACGAAATCGAGCTGGGAGGCGGGAACCAGGGGGCACAGATCCGCGCGCGGTTGCCGGATGCCCCACACGCCGGCGACGAGCTGCCGCGCCGGGTCGCGAACCTGGTAGAGCTGGAGCACCCGGCTGTCGCGCTCAACCCTGGGCAGCACCAGCGTCTTGCCCCGCGCGAGCGCATCGGCGATAAAATCCCCGGTTTCGAATTCGCTGCCGAAGCTCGCGTAGGCCATGACGCACCTCGCGCTGCCGTAGGAATCGAGCGCGAGCAACCGCTTCGAAATGCGCGCGCTCAGGGATGTGCGATCGGCAACGCCCAACTGATCGCGCCGCGCCAGGACCTGCTTGCGGATGTCGCTCTTCAGAAGAATCGCGAGTGATTAGGTGATTGAGTGATTAAGTGATTAAGGGCACGCGAGCAACGGGTGTGCTGTTCACTCAATCACTCAATTACTCAATTACTCAATCACCCTATCTGTCGAGCCAGCCGTTGATGGTAGTGATGTCTTGCTCGACGAGCTGGCCGGCGGCCGCCTTGAGCCGCAGCAGCGAAAGTATGTAGTTGTATTTCGCCTGCGCAAGATCGCGCCGGGTCTGCGAGAGCTGCTGCTGGGCGTTGAGCACGTCGACCACGGTCCGCACGCCCACCTCCTGCCCGAGCCGGGTGGAGTCGAGCGAGCTCTGGCTCGACACCAGCGCGGCTTCCAGCGCCTTCACCTGGGACACGCCGCTCGCCACGCCCAGAAACGTCTGCTGGGCGGTGAGCTGGGCCGTGCGGCGCGCGTTCTCCAGGTCCTGCCGCGCTTTCTCCTCGTTGGCGAGCGCCTCGCGCACGCGGGAGCTGATAAGCCCGCCTTGATAAATGGGTATCGCCAGCTGCACCCCGACTACTCCCGCTTTCGTATCGACACCCGCAACCCCTACCGTGCCGGCCCCGCTGCCCGAGTCGGTATAGGTGGCAAAGGCATCGAGCGTGGGACGATGCCCGGCGCGGTTGCGCTCGACTTCCTTGGTGGCGAAGTCCAGGCTGGCCTGGCTGGCGCGCACCTGCAGGTTGTTCGCGCCCGCATCATCGACCCACACGACCGGATTGTTCGGCTCCGGGAAGCGCGGGTTGAATCTCGGGCCCAGGGGCGATATCCCCGGTGCCGGGCGGCCGATGATCAACTCGAGCAGGCGTTTCCTGATTTCAAGGTCGTTCTTGGCCGTGATTTCGAGCGACACGGTGAGATCGTAGCGGGACTGCGCGTCGTGAGTGTCGGTAATGGTGGCGGTGCCCACCTCGAAGTTGCGCTTGGCCTGCTCCAGTTGCCGGCCGAACGCGACGAGCTGCGCTTGCGCGAACACGATCGTGTCCTGCGCCAGCAGCACGTCGAAATAGGCCTGCGCGATCCGCAGGATGAGGTCCTGTGCGGCTTGCGCGAAGACGGCGTCGGACTGCACCACCTGGGACTTTGCCTGGTCGTACACGGTAAGATTTTGCGGGCGGTAGAGCGGTTGCGTGACCGAGATCGAAGCGGCATTGGAATTGAACTGCGAGGTGGTCGTGCCCGTCGCGGGATCGCGCGAGCGGATCTCGCGGTCGTTGTACTGCGAGCTGGCGGAAACGGTGGCCGATGGCAACAGGCCGGAGAGCCCCTGTGGCAGCTTTTCCTGGCCGGCGCTCCACGCTGCCCGCGCCGCCGCATACTGCGCGTCCGCGGTCTGCGCCATGCGATAGATCTCCAGCAGATCGGCGCCGCTCGCCTCCACCGCCGTCGCCAGCGGAAGTACGAACGACAGCAACCGTAGCGCACGTATCATGGTCGGCGAACGGCGAATGGGAGACAGGTAACGGGAAATAAGGAAATCGGAATCCGCAAGCCGCGGCTTGAGCGTCGCCGACAGTCTTGCCGCCACCATTCTTTGCTCCTCATTCCGATTTCCTCAGAATACAAAGCGCTCGGGCTGCACGGCGTTCTTGAGCGGCGCGATGCAGGTTTCGAACAACCCTGTTGTGCTGTAAGCGCCGGCCGCAACGCAGGTGATGAGTTGCGCCTCCATGACCGGAGGCTCGCCCACCACGGCGATCAGCCGGCCCCCGGGCCGCAGGCTCTTTGGAAACGCGTCGGGCAGCACCGGCATCGAGCCGGTCACCACGATCGCGTCGTAGGGGGCGTGGCGGTCCCAGCCGCGCGCGGCATCGCCGGTTTCCAGTGTCACGTTGGTGACGCCGTGGGCGGCGAGCTTGGCGCCTGCCGTTTGGGTGAACTCCGGAACGATGTCCACGCTGTAGACATGGCTGCCCAGGCTCGCGAGCAGCGCGGTCATGTAGCCGCTGCCCGTGCCCACCTCGAGTATCCGGTCCCCGGGCGCGAGCGCCAGCTCCTGCAGCATGCGCGCTTCGACCCTGGGAGCGAGCATTGTTTCGCCATGCCCGAGCGGGATCTCCATGTCGGCGAAGGCGAGCGCGCGGTAGCGGGCCGGCACGTACTCCTCGCGCCGGACGCGCAGCAGGAGATCGAGCACGCGCTGGTCCAGCACTTCCCACGGCCGGATCTGCTGCTCGACCATGTTGAAGCGGGCGCGTTCGACGTCAAGCTGCAGGTTCATAGGGAAATTCAGGGGGTTGCAATGCGCTGCGACGGTTGCAATTATCCCATAATTCGATTAGCGTTAGGGCTACACGTTGGGGGTCCTGATCGCCGCGGCGATCGGGTGAGAGACACCCTTTGAACCTGATGCGGGTAATGCCGTCGGAGGGAAGCGTGGCCCGGGATCCTCCCGCCATCGCTCCCCCCGCAGCATTCCCAAGGAGCGAACATGAACGCCAACCCCAAGTTCCTGAGTGCGACCGCGCGCGTTGACGAGGCGGCGGTGAAGCCGTTGCCCAACTCGCGCAAGGTCTACGTCGCGGGCTCGCGCTCCGACATCCGCGTGCCGATGCGCGAAATCCGCCAATCGGACACGCCGCTCCATTCCGGCGCGGCCGCGCAGGGTGGGGCTGCTGCGCGTTCCGAGCCGAACCCTCCGATTTTCGTCTACGACACATCGGGCCCGTACACGGACCCGATAATGAAGATCGATATCCGAAGCGGTTTAGAGCCTCTGCGGTTGCCGTGGATAATCGAGCGAAACGATACTGAAGAACTTGCGGGCGCCACCTCGAATTTTGGCCGTGAGCGCGCCGCTGACACAAAGCTGGCGCAACTGCGATTCGACTTGGCCCGGAAACCGCGTCGCGCGGTCTCCGGACGGAACGTGACGCAGATGTACTACGCGCGCCGCGGCACGATCACGCCGGAGATGGAGTTCGTCGCAATCCGCGAGAACCAGCGCCTGGACGCCCTCTCGGAACTCCTGCGCCGGCAGCATCCGGGGCAGTCCTTTGGCGCCGCGATCCCGAAGGCGATCACGCCGGAGTTCGTGCGCGACGAGATCGCGCGCGGGCGCGCGATCATTCCCGCCAACATCAATCATCCGGAGACGGAGCCCATGATCATCGGGCGCAATTTCCTGGTGAAGATCAACGCCAACATCGGCAACTCCGCGCTCTCCTCGGGCATCCAGGAGGAGGTCGAGAAGATGACGTGGGCGATCCGCTGGGGCGGCGACACGGTGATGGACCTCTCCACCGGACGGCACATCCACGAAACGCGCGAATGGATCATCCGCAATTCGCCGGTGCCGATCGGCACGGTGCCGATCTACCAGGCGCTGGAGAAGGTGGACGGCAGGGCAGAGGAGCTCACGTGGGAGATCTACCGCGACACGCTGATCGAGCAATGCGAGCAGGGGGTGGATTACTTCACCGTGCATGCCGGCGTGCGGCTGCCGTTCATCCCGATGACCGCCAGGCGCATGACCGGCATCGTCTCGCGCGGCGGCTCGATCATGGCGAAATGGTGTCTCGCGCACCACAAGGAAAGTTTTCTTTATACGCACTTCGAGGACATTTGCGAAATCCTCAAGGCCTATGACGTTTCATTCTCCCTTGGCGACGGGCTGCGGCCCGGCTCGATCTACGATGCCAACGACGAAGCGCAGATCGCGGAACTGAAAACGCTCGGCGAGCTGACCGACATCGCCTGGAAGCACGACGTGCAGGTGATGATCGAAGGGCCGGGCCACGTGCCGATGCAGCTCATCAAGGAGAACATGGAGCTCGAGCTCAAGTATTGCCGCGAGGCACCGTTCTATACGCTCGGGCCGCTCACGACCGACATCGCCCCGGGCTACGACCACATCACCAGCGCGATCGGCGCGGCGATGATCGGCTGGTTCGGCACCGCGATGCTGTGCTACGTCACGCCCAAGGAGCACTTGGGGCTCCCGGACAAGGAAGACGTCAAGGACGGCATCATCGCTTACAAGATCGCGGCGCACGCCGCCGACCTCGCCAAGGGCCACCCCGGTGCGCAGATGCGGGACAACGCGCTGTCGAAGGCGCGCTTCGAGTTCCGCTGGGAGGACCAGTTCAACCTCGGGCTCGACCCGGACAAGGCGCGCCAGTTTCACGACGAGACGCTGCCACAAGAGGGCGCCAAGCTCGCGCACTTCTGCTCGATGTGCGGCCCGCACTTCTGCTCGATGAAGATCACACAGGACGTGCGCGAGTATGCCGAGAAGCAGGGTGTCACCGAGCAGGAGGCGCTGGCCAGGGGCATGCTGGACAAGGCCGAGGAGTTCAAGCAGCAGGGCGCCGAGGTCTACACGCGGCTGTAACCTTTTGTTACATCCGCAGTGCCCATGTCGTGGGCGGGCTGCGGCACCTCCGTTACAATCACAGCTCTAAAGCAGTAAGCGGCGAGCGGCAAGCAGTTGCCGCCCGCCGCTTGCCAACCTTATGGTTCTATCGCGCAAACGCATGATCAGCGCGGCCATCGTAGCCGCGATACTGGCCGCCGGCGCCGCCGCCTTCGGGTGGTGGAGCGCGCGCGGCCCCGTCCCGGACTACCGCCTCGCCAAGATCGAGCGCGGCACGATAACCGCGGTGGTGTCGGCAACCGGCACGTTGAACCCCGTCGTCTCGGTGCAGGTCGGCTCGCAGGTATCCGGCCAGATCAAGGAAATCTACGTCGATTTCAATTCGCCGGTGAAGAAAGGACAGATTATCGCGCGCATCGACCTTGAGCCATTCCAGTTGAAGATCAACCAGGCGGTGGCTGATGTCGAGGCCACGCGCGCCACGGTGCTGACGCAGCTTGCCAACGCGGCGGCGTTGCGCGCTGAAGTATCCCGCTCCAAAGTCACCTTGGCCGATACCGAGCGAGATTTCCAGCGCAACAAGTTGTTGGTTGAAAAGAATTTCGTTTCAGCGGCGGCGATGGACAAGGCGCAGGCGGCCTACGATGGAGCGCAGGAACAGTTGAAAATTTCGCAGGCGCAGCTCGGCGTGGCCGAGGCGCAGGTGCGCAACAGCGAGGCCGTGGTGAAGCAGCGCGAAGCGCAGCTCGCGCAGGCCAGGGTCGACCTCGAACATACGGCGATCCGCGCGCCGGTCGACGGCATCGTCATTTCGCGCGCGGTGGACGCCGGCCAGACGGTGGCGGCGAGCCTACAGGCGCCGACAATGTTCGTGATCGCCCAGAACCTCACCGACATGCAGGTCGACACTTCGGTGGACGAGGCCGAGGTCGGCCGCGTACGCGAGGGCCAGTCGGCGACGTACACCGTGGATTCGTTCCCGGGAAGGACCTTCCAGGGCACGGTGGGGCAGGTGCGCAAGGCAGCCCTCGTGGTGCAGAACGTCGTCACCTACACCGCGGTCATCTCCACCTCCAACCCCAACCTGGAACTGTTCCCCGGCATGACCGCCAACGTGCGCATCGTCGTCGATACGCGCGAGAATGTGCACAAGATGCCGAACGCGGCGCTGCGATACCGTCCCGCGGGAGCGGCGGATGCGCGTGAAGCGGGGGCGGCGCCGGCGGAGGGCGGCCAGGCCGACGGCAAGGGGCGCGGCGGGGCGCAGGCGGCGGAAGCGACGCGCGAGCGGCTGGTAAAGGAGCTTACCCTCAACGCCGAGCAGCAGGCGCGGCTCGAATCGATCACCCGCGAGACGCGGGAGAAAATCCAGGCGCTCGCTGCCGAAGACCAGGCCGAGCGCCGCAGGCAGGCCGAGCGGCTGCGCGCGGAATCCCGCGCCCGCATTGCCGAGATCCTCAACCCGGAGCAGCGTGCGCGCTACGAGCAGATGAGCGGCGGCCGCTCCGGTCTTTCCACCGCCGGGCGCGTGTGGGTGCTCGACGCCGCCGGCAGGCCGCGGGCGGTCAATGTGCGCACCGGGCTCACCGACGGCACCTATGCCCAGTTGGTGGGAGGCGATTTGCAGGAGGGCGCACAGGTGATCGTCGGCACGCAGTCTGGCGCCAAGGCGTTGCCGCAAACCAAGGGCGGCCCGCGCTTCGGCTTCTAGCAGCCTGTCGGACTTGCCATCATGAACGGTCGGTGTGAACGCTTGGGTAGTCGCACTGGGTTACCGCCGAGCCGACAGGCTGTAATGAGGTATTTATTGACCCGGAACCGTCATTTATTGAGCTTTACGTATCCGCGTGACGCTCGACCACACCACCCCGCCTCCTCCAGAGGCACCCCTCCTCGTGAGAGGAGGGGAATGTTTACAAAAAGCTCCCCTCCTTTTCAAGGAGGGGTGGACGCGAAGCGGACGGGGTGGTTGCGTCGCACGACCTGCTCTCGATGGTCACGCGGTTACATAATTCTCAATAGGTTGACTGCAACCCCTCAGAACCTGTCCTTCAATTTAGCACCTAATCACTCAATCACTGTCGTATGACGCAGCCTCTGATCGTTACGCGCGATCTCGTCAAGGAGTACCGCATGGAGAGCTACACCGTCGCGGCGCTGCGCGGCGTTTCGCTCGAGATCGGCGGCGGCGAGTTCGTGGCGGTGATGGGACCGTCGGGATCCGGCAAGTCGACCTTCATGAACCTGCTTGGCTGCCTGGATTCCCCGAGCGGCGGCAGTTATTTCCTGGCCGGCGAGAAGGTGTCGGATCTCTCGGGCGACGCGCTGGCCGAGATCCGCAACCGCCGCCTCGGCTTCGTTTTCCAGAATTTCAACCTGTTGCCGCGCACCTCGGCGGTAGAGAACGTGGAGTTGCCGTTGCTCTACAGCCATTGCCCGGCCGAGGAGCGGCGGCAGCGCGCGATGCAGCGGCTCGCCGAGGTCGGGCTCGCCGAACGCGCCCATCACCAGCCGTCACAACTCTCCGGCGGCCAGCAGCAGCGGGTGGCGATCGCCCGCGCGCTGGTCAATAACCCGGTGCTGATTCTGGCCGACGAACCGACCGGCGCGCTCGACACGCGCACCAGCTTCGAGCTGATGGGGCTGCTGCAGCAACTGAACCGCGGCGGCATGACGGTGGTGCTGGTTACCCACGAGCACGACATTGCCGCCTTCGCCTCGCGCATCGTGAGCTTCCGAGACGGGCACGTGGTGGATGACCAGCGGGTCGCGCAGCCCGCCGACGCGCTGGCGATGGTGCGGGAACTCGAAAGAGAGGCGGCATGAGCTGCCTGGTGAGGGAGGCCGCATGACCTGGCTCGCGAGCATACGGATTGCCCTGCGCGCGCTGCGGGTCAACAAGCTTCGCAGCACGCTCACCATGCTCGGCATTATCATCGGCGTTGCCGCCGTGATCACCATGATCGGGGTGGGCACCGGCGCCCAGGCACGCGTGGAGGAACAGATCAAGGCGCTCGGCTCGAACCTGATCATGCTGCTTCCCGGCTCGGTGACTTCGGGCGGAGCGCGCATGGGCGCGGGCTCGCGCAACACGCTAACGGAGGACGACTCCTACGCCATCCAGCGCGAGATCCAGGAAGTGCAGGCAGCTGCTCCCCAGCTGCGCGGGACCGGCCAGGTGGTGGCGGGCAACAACAATTGGTCGACAGTGTTCTACGGGGTCACGCCCGAGCATTTCGAGGTGCGCAATTGGGTGATCGCCTCCGGCAAGGGTTTCGACGCGGCGGATCTCGCCGGCTCGGCCAAGGTCGCGCTGCTCGGCGAAACGGTGATACGCAACCTGTTCGGCGATGGAGACCCGCTCGGGCAGGTGATCCGCATCCGCAAGGTGCCGTTCGTGGTGATCGGCACACTCGGCCGCAAAGGCCAGAGCCTGCTGGGCCAGGACCAGGACGACGTGATCCTGATGCCGATCTCCACCGCCCGCAACCGGGTGCTGGGGGGCAACACCGCCAAGCAGCGCACCGTCGGCTCCGTTTTCGTCAAGGTCCGCGATGAAGCGGACATGAGCGAAGTCGAGGGGCAGATCCGCAACCTGCTGCGCCAACGTCACAGGATACAGGCGGGGCAGGAGGATGATTTCACGCTGCGCAACCTGTCGGAGGTGTTGCAGGCGCAGGAGCAGTCGAGCCGCATCATGACGCTGCTGCTCGCGGCGGTGGCATCGGTGTCGCTGCTGGTCGGGGGCATCGGCATCATGAACATCATGCTGGTGTCGGTGACCGAGCGCACCCGCGAGATCGGCTTGAGGATGGCCGTCGGCGCGCGCGGCCGCGACATCCTGATGCAGTTCCTGGTGGAGGCGGTGACGCTGGCCTTGATCGGGGGCCTGCTGGGCATCGTCCTCGGGGTGGGGGGTTCCTACGCGATCGGCCACTTCGCCGAATGGCGGACCGAGCTCAACCTGCAGGCCATTGCGCTTGCCGTGGGCTTCGCGGCCGCGATCGGTATCTTCTTCGGCTTCTATCCTGCGCGAAAAGCTTCCCGGCTGCTGCCGAT
>JBGQGU010000092.1:0-9125 GCA_041497655.1 Gammaproteobacteria bacterium | reverse complement strand
TGGGCCTCGCCGCTCACGACCGCGACCGTCGACGGCGCGCCGCCTTTGTACGGGATGTGCACCATGTCCACGCCCGTCATGGTCGTGAACAGTGCCATCGCCAGATGGGTGATGTTTCCGGTCCCGCCGGAAGCGTAATTCAGCTTCCCGGGATGCCGCTTGGCCAGAGCGATGAGCTCCTTGACCGAGGTCGCGGGCAGGGACGGATGCAGCACCAGCGCCGACGGTCCCGCGCCGATCAGCGCGATGGCCGCAAAATCCCGGGTTACGTCAAACGGCAGCTTCACGAACAGCGACGGGATGGCAATCGTCGCATTAGCCAGATAGATCGTGTATCCGTCGGGTGCGGACTTTGCCACCGAATCGGCTGCGATATTTCCGGAGGCCCCAGGCCGGTTGTCCACGATCATGAGCTGACCTATCGTCTCGGATATTTTCTGGGCGACCACGCGTGCGGCAACATCGGTAGCGCCGCCGGGCGCAAACCCGACGACCAAACGGATCGGCCGCACCGGGAACTGCTGTGCGGCAGCGGAGGCAGAAAACATGGATGCCGCGGCGAGCATCATCGCCGCTGCCGCTGCCTTGATTGTCATGAATCATCCTCCACCCATGGACCGAGCGCGTTGCGCGCAGGCGATGCGCCGGCCCCGGCTGTGCGCGCAGCTCGGGCCTGGCGTACATGACAATTTAGCAGCGACGAGTATAGCTTGCCAGAGTATTGTATTTTCGGGCGCTGGCGGTCGCACTCGCCACATAGTCCGCGCTTGCGCAGACCTACCCCGCCAAGCCGATGCGGATCATGGTCGGGTTCCCGGCCGGCTCCAGCACCGACATCGTCGCGTGCGTACGGGCAGTGGTAAGCTTCTCCGGAGGGGTCTTTCTACAAACTCGTTAGGCCACCCAGCAATCCATCACTGACAGTTCCGTGTACGAGTCGCGCCGCCATCCTCCGCTCACACGACCGCACTTCATCCGGCGCCTCGTTCTCCACTTTGCGGCCGCGATGGGGCTCGTCACGGGTTCCCTGCTGCTCGGGATGGCCGGGTATGCCTACTTCGAAGGCCTGGCCTGGCGCGACGCGTTTCTAAATGCCGCCATGCTCCTGGGCGGGATGGGGCCGGTCGACGCACCACGGACGGATGGGGGCAAGGTGTTCGCCGGCCTGTATGCGCTGTACGCCGGTTTGGTGTTCCTGGTTGCCGTGGCAATCCTGTTGGCGCCGGTGGTCCACCGGCTGCTGCACAAGTTCCACTGGGATCGCGACGAGTCCAGATGATTATCGCGCCGAGTTATTTGCGACGATGGTAATGGGGCACGGCTTGCCCCGACCGGATCGGCTTCGCGGGATAGCCCTGGGCCGCGGCCGCGACGGGCAGGACCGCGAGCCAGGCGCCCGCGACAGTCGAAACAACGCGGGGCTTCACTAGATCTTGATGTTCGCCGCCTTGATGACCTTCTTGTACTTGTCCAGTTCCACTGACATGAGCTTGGTGAGTTCCGCCGGCGTGGTGGTGATCGCATCCGCTCCATTGCGCTCGAACGGTTCCTTCATCTCGGGGGACTTCGCAATCGCGACCAGCTCGCTGTAGAGCTTTTTCAAAACCGGGGCGGGGGTGCCCTTCGGCGCAAAGAAGCCGAGCCACAACGAAACCTCGAACCCCGGGTAGCCCGAATCGGCGACCGTCGGCACGTCCGGCAGCGCCGGCGAGCGCTTGGCAGTGCCTACTGCAATCGGCCGCATCTTTCCCGACTTGGCCTGGGCCAGCACGGCCGGCATGCTGCCGAACAATGCCTGCACCTGCCCGCCCATCAACGCGGTACCGGCGGGGCCGTTGCCATTATAGGGCACGTGCACGATGTCGATCCCCGCCGCGAGCTTCAACATCTCCATCGCGAGCTGCGTCGTCGTTCCCGACCCTGCGGAGGCGTAGTTCAGCTTGCCCGGCTGAGATTTCACCAGCGAGATGAATTCCTTGAGTGTCGTCGCCTTGACGCTGGGGTGCAACACCAGGAGATAGGGTGTGCTTGCGACCAGCGTGATCGGCTCGAAATCCTTGATCGAATCGTACTTGACGTTGGGGAAGATCGCCGGCGCGATCACGTGGGTGCTGGTCGTGCCCATGGTGAGCGTGTAGCCGTCGGGATTGGCCCGGGCCGCGATCTCCGTGCCGATGGTCCCGCCCGCACCGCCGCGGTTGTCGATGATCACCTGCTGGCCAAGGCGCTCGGAGAGCTTTTGCCCGACCAGGCGCGCGATGATGTCGGTCGAGCCGCCCGGCGCAAACGCCACGATCAGCCGGACCGGCTTGTTCGGATAGGCGGCGCCTTGCGCATGCACCGCGACCGGCAGGCTCGCAAGCAAGGTACTCCACAGTAGATTACCCAACAATCTGTTCATGTTTTCCTCCAATTTAATTTTAGACGTGTTAAGGCGGAGTGCCCTGCGTAACAGGGCAAATTATGCACGAAACTCCGGTGCCTCGCCTTGAGCGACGGGGCGGGAGAGGAAGCTACCGCAGGGGGAGTTTCAGCGGCAGGTGGGCAGTTGGTCGGGGCTCTTTCCCGACGTGGCGCCCGATTGCGACTGGGCAGCGGCCAGTCGTTCGGGTAACGGCCTTACTGGATCCGAAGGCGCGGCGGTCAATGTTCCGCTGTCCTGGTCCTCGCCTTTCCCTTGGCTCTGGCCGAGCCCGGGGTTGCCTGATTCATACCCATTGTTACGTTGCGCTGAACGCTGGTCTCCGGCAGGCGCGCCGCGTGAATGGTCTTGCCCAGGGGGCGTGAGCCCCGATGACGAGGCCGACCGCGTAGCGCCGGGGGCGGCCACTTGTGCCGAGACTCCGTTGCCTACACTTTGGCCTGGACCTGAACCTCCTAACGGCGTCGACCCCGGACCGGCCGTGGCAGCCATGGCGGCCGCAGGCAGACTGACACCGGTCCCCATCTTGGGTATCGCCGGCAGCCCGAGGTTTACGTTGGGAATCGCTGCAGGATGCGGCCCAACTCCCCCTTTGTCGGCAAACGCAACGCTCTGGCCGGACAAAATCAGCGCGGCAAGCAGCGCCGCGTTGGATGCGAGCGGCTTACGCTTCTGCATGAGTCCTTCCCTAATCCCCCGGAACTTCAAGGAGCGAGCAAACGGGCGGCTCAGAAATGGGAGTTCAATTGCAGGCCTGACAGGAATTACGTCAGAGATAACAGTTCTGGAAACAACCGGTTTCCCCTTACCCATGCACCCTCCCACAGAACAGCTTCGAGATAGGAAGAAACCTGACTCAACAAATGTGCCAGGCTGGCCCGGTCCGCCCGGAGACGGCATAACAACCTGAATTGTTTAAGATTATAGGACAGCCTTAACCGCTGCGGGGTGTCCGGTGCCGTCCGGGGAGAGTCGATAATACCGCGAACAGAGTCAAAATCTCGTCACGAACCAACAGCTTGGGATATCTGGCCCGGTGAGCACCCAAGCCGGCTGGCGAGTCAGCAGCGAGCTCTTATGTGGCACACCGGCGCCCTGCGAAGCTACGGCGCCAGGCAGGTTCTGGTGCGAGTTCCCTATTCCACCTGTAGCGCACCGGCCTTGATGAGGCGCGTCAGGCGGGCTGCCTCCGACTTGATAAAAACATCGAATTTCTCCGCGGTGCCGCCCTCCACTTCCAGCCCGAGCTGGTCGAGGCGTTGCCGCACATCGGGCATCTCGAGCGCCTTGTTCACCTCGCGGTTGAGCTTGGCGACGATGGCGCGCGGCGTCTTCGCCGGCACCGCCATGCCGAACCACACAATGGCCTCGGCGCCCTTGATGCCCTGCTCTTCCAGCGTCGCGACGTTGGGCAGCACCGCCTGCCGCTTCTTGGCAGCGATGCCCAGCACCTTGACGCGCCCCGCCTTGATCTGTGCGTCGGCGCTGACACTGGTCGTGTACATCAACTGGATGTTGCCGCCGACGATATCGGCCAATGCCGGCGCCGTGCCCTTGTATGGAACGTGCGTGACGTCGGCTCCCGTCGCCACCCGGAACAGCGCGAGCCCGATGTGCAGGCTGCTGCCGATGCCGGATGAAGCCCAGTTGGACTTTCCCGGGTTTGCCCTGGCGTAATCCAGCAGCTCTTTCGCGCTGTTCGGCGGGAATTTGGCGTTCGCGACGATGATCAGCGGCGCGTAGCCGAGCCACACCACCGGCGCCAGATCGTTGATACGATACGGTGGCTGCTTGTGCAGCAGCACGCTGTTGACGTTCGGCGCCGGGTTCGCGAGCAACAAGGTGTGGCCGTCGGGGCTCGCCTTTGCCACGACGTCGCCACCAATCAGCCCTCCGGCGCCCGGACGATTGTCTATGACGAACTGCTGTCCCCATGCCTCGGTCAGCTTCTGCCCGATCAGGCGGCCGATGATGTCGTTGGAGGCGCCCGGAGGGAACGGCACCACCCAGCGCACCGGCCTCGAGGGATAGCTCGAGGCCGCATCCTGACCCCACGCCGGCGCGATAGCGGCGAGGCCGGCGAGCGCCACGCCCACGATTCCTGCGATCTTCACGCTGATTTCCTCCTGCAATTGTTTTTCGGTCGAATCACGACTCACGAATCCCGTTCCAATGATTTCTATCGAGTAATAGGTCGAGGATTTACGCGTACGTGATTGACGTGGACATTGGAACGGGACGAATCACGATTTCTTGAGTACCTCTGGATTAATCACGTTGAACGGCTTGCCGGCGGCGAACGCGAGGATCTGGTCGAACGCCGCGCTGAATATCCGCTCGTAGCCGTCGCGCTCGACATAGCCGAGATGCGGCGTGCACACCACGTTGTTCATATTGAGTAAAGGATGATCCGGGTCGAGCATCGGCTCCTCCTCGTACACGTCCACCGCCGCCATGCCCGGGCGCCCCAGCTTCAGCGCCGCGACGAGTGCGCCCCGCTCGATCAGGCCGGCGCGGCTGGTATTCACGATCAGTGCGGTCGGCTTCATGCGCGCAAGATCGCCCGCCGTGACCAGCCCGCGCGTCTCCGGGGTGAGCCTGACGTGCAGAGTGAGCACGTCCGACTGCTCGAACAACGCCTCCTTGCTCGCGGCGAAATCGCAGCCGTCGGCGCGCGCACGCTCCGCCGACCGGGCGCGGCCCCAGGCGAGCACCTTCATCTCGAAGGCCTTCGCATAGCGTGCCAGCACCGCGCCGATCCGACCGTAACCGAGAATGCCGAGCGTGCGGCCGCGCAACGCCGTGCCGATTGTAGACTGCCAGCGACCGGCCTTCAGCGCCGCGACTTCCTGCGGGACGCTGCGCAACGCGGAAATGATCAGGCACCAGGCGAGCTCCGCGGTCGCGTACGATGGCTTCCCCGGGTGCAAATCCGAGCACAGGACGACTCCCCGCCGCGTGCAGGCGTCGACGTCGATATGCGGATAGACGCTGCTCTGGCTGATCAGTTTCAGCTTCGGCAGTCGCTCGATGAGCGGCGCGCGGATCGGTGTGCGCTCCCGGATCAGCACCAGCGCCTCGGTGTCCACCAGGCGCTGCGCGAGCACGTCGGTGTCCTGGGTATGGTCGTTCCAGATGGTGACCTCATGGCCGGCGAGCTTGGGAAAGCACGCAAGCGTGCGCACCGCGTTCTGGTAATCGTCAATAATCGTGATGTTCATACGATTAGTGTTGAGTGTTGAGTTTTGAGTTTTGAGTTTTGAGTTTCAAGCATCGAAGATGCGCTTATGTCGAGTATCCGCCGGGAACGCTCCCTGGTCCCATGATTCCCAACTCATCACTCAAGATTCAAAACTCAAAACTGGTCTAATCCAGCCAGCCGCTCGCCCGGGTTTCGGCGAGCACTTGGTCCACCATCTGCGGCGCGAGCCCGACGTAGGTCGTGGGATCGAGCACCTTGCGCAGCTCCTCCGGCGTAAGCGCCCGGGCGACGCGCTTGTCCTGCATCAGCGCCCGCTCGAAGCTGAGGCCGTGCTCGATGCCGTGCATGGACGCTTCATACACCAGGTCGTGCGCGGTCTGCTTGCCGACCTTGTCCGACAGCGCGAACATCACGCGCTCGGATAGCAGGAACCCGCCGAGCAGGTCGAGGTTCCTGCGCATGCGCCCGGCGTCGACGTGGAGGCCGGACAATACATACTTCATCGCTGCGAGCAGCCCGCCGGCCATCAGGCAGGATTCGGGCAGCGCCTTCCACTCTCCCCGCCAGGCCGAGCCGTCACGCTCGTGCTCGACCATCATGCACTCGAGCATGAACGCCGCGTTGTAGCGTAGCGCCCGGCTCACGGCCACCGCCGCTTCGCAACTCGACGGATTGCGCTTGTGCGGCATGGTGGATGAGCCGACCTTGCCCTCGCTGAACGGCTCGAACACCTCGCCGATTTCGGTATGCTCGAGGTTGACGATCTCGTTCGCGATTTTCCCCAGTGTCTGGCCGATGATTGCCAGCACGCAGACGTACTCGGCGAAGCGGTCGCGCGCCGGCTGCCAGTTGATATCCGCCACGCCCAGGCCCAGGCGCTTCATCAAGCGTCGCTCCAGCTCCGGGGCCTTGGGCCCGTACGATGCCTGCGTACCGACCGCTCCCACCATCCCGCCCACGAACATGCGCGGCTCGAGGTCGCGCAGGCGCTGGTAGTTGCGGCCCATCTCGGACAGCCAGATCGCCGCCTTGTGGCCGAACGTGATGGGCAACGCCTGCACGCCGTGCGAGCGGCCCGCCATCGGAGTCGCCTTGTGCGTATCGGCAAGCTTGTGGAGCGCCTGGCCGATGCCCTTCATGTCGCGCAGGTAGGCCGCGTGAGCTTCCTTGATCTGAAGCATGGTGCCGGTATCGAGCACATCCTGCGTGGTCGGACCGAAATGGATGTATTCGCCGTGACCGCCTTTGCACAGCTTTTCGACCGCCTTCAGCGCCGGCACCAGCGGGTGCTTGATGCGCCGGATCTCGGCGGCGATCGCCTCGAGGTCGACGTTCTCGACCTTCGCCCTGGCGGCGATCTCCTGCGCGGCAGCGCGAGGGATGATGCCGAGCTCGGCCTGCTCCAGCGCGAGCGCCGCCTCGAAGTCGTACCACTTCTGCACCCGGTTGCGGTCGCTGAAGACGGCCCGCAGCTCGTCGGTGCTCCACAGGTGCTTGATCAGCGCGTCGTCGAAGACTCCCGAAGCCATTGCTTCCTCAAATGCGTGATTCGTGAGTCGAGTCCAAAGTTGGCAGTTGGCAGCCGTCAGTTGGCAGCGATTCCAAACTTCCTGCTGCAAACTGCAAACTGCCCACTGCAAACTGCAAACTCCTCATCCCTCATTCGGCTTTCGCTCCCGAAAGCCGAATCGCCTTCGCCCATTTCGCGATCTCGTCGCGGATGTAGCGGGCGAAATGATCGGGCGTGCCGCCCAGCGTCTCGATGCCCTGCGTCGCGAACTGGTTCCGGACTTCGGGCGCGGCCAGCACCTTCACGATCTCGGCGTTGAGCCGCGTAACAATGCCTTGCGGCGTCTTCGCCGGCGCGACGAAACCGAACCACGTGATCGTCTCGTAGCCCTTCAGGCCCGACTCGGCGACCGTGGGCAACTCCGGCAGCGACGGCAGCCGCGTGGCGGTCGTCACGGCGAGCGCGCGCAGCCGCCCGCTCTTCACGTGCGGCAGCACGGTAGAGGATGGCGAGAACATCAGCGCGACCTCGCCGGCGAGGAGATCGGTGACCGCCGGCGGGCTGCCCTTGTAGGGAATGTGCGCCATCCTGACGCTGGCCATCGCATTGAACAGCTCGCCCGACAGGTGCGGCGCGGTGCCGACGCCGGCCGAGGCGAAATTGAGCTGGCCGGGGCGGCTCTTCGCGAGCGCGATGAGCTCCTTCACGGATTTCGCGGGCACCGAGGGGTGCACTACCAGCACGTTGGGCGTGGCGGTCGTCAACACCACCGGGGCGAAATCGCGCGCGAAGTCGAACGGCAGCTTCGCATAGAGCGTGGCGTTGATGGTGTTCGCAACCGTGCCGATGAAGAGCGTGTAGCCGTCGGCGGGCGATTTCGCGGCGATCTCCGCCGCGATGTTACTGCCGGCGCCCGGACGGTTGTCCACGACGACCTGCTGGCCGAGCGCATCTCCCAGTCTCGCGCCGATCACGCGCGCGGTGATATCGGCGCCCGACCCCGGCGGGAAACCGGCGATGACCCGAACCGACTTGGCGGGGTACGGTTGTGCCATCGTGCCGGCCGCCACGGCCAGCAGGACCGGCAATACGGCTATGGAAATCGTCGCCCTCATGCACCCTCGCTGATTGGCGTTGCCATCTTCACCCGATGCGTTCGAGTATGCGCGTGCCCCGCCCCGCCGCTCTTCACGTCCACGTAGCCGACTTCCTTGACCCCTTTTGCCTGGCTCATTTTTCGCGCTCAATCCATGCGTATGCCCGCGCGCCTGATCACGTCCGCCCACTTGTCGTGCTCGCTCCTGATGAACGCGGCGAAGGCCTCCGGGCTGTTGCCCACCGGCTCCGTGCTCTGCGACAGCAGCCGCTCGCGCACCTCCGGCACGTTCAGGGCCTTTACGATCTCGGTGTTCAGGCGCGTGACGATGCCGCGCGGCGTCCGTGCCGGCGCGAGCCAACCGAACCAGCCGATCACCTCGAAACCGGGAAAGCCGAGCTCCGCCACCGTCGGCAGCTCCGGCGCGACGGGCGAGCGCTTGCCGCTGGTGATCGCGAGCGCCCGCACCCGGCCGGCCTTGATCTGCGGTGTCGCAGCGAGAGCGAGGCTGAACAGCGCCTGCACCTGGCCGGCGACCACTTCCGCAAGCGCGGGCCCGCCGCCCTTGTACGGCACGTGGACCGCGTCCATGCCGGCGCGCAGCTTGAACAGCTCCAGCGCCAGGTGGCCGGACGTGCCGTTGCCGGCCGAAGCGAAAGTGAGCTGGCCGGCGCGGCTTTTTGCCAACGCAATCAGCTCAGGCACCGAACCGGCGGGCACCAACGGATGGACGATCAGGATGTTGGGCACGGCGACGCCGAGCGTGATCGCCGCGAAGTCGCGCAGCGGGTCGTAACGCACCTCGCGGTAGAGGCTGGGATTGATGGCGACGCCGGCCGCCACCAGCACGAAGGTATAGCCGTCGGGAACCGCATGCGCGGCCATTTCGTAGGCG
>JBGQGU010000091.1:0-9142 GCA_041497655.1 Gammaproteobacteria bacterium | reverse complement strand
GCGGTGCTGATGTTGAGGATCGTATAGCCGTCGGGAGTGGATTTCGCGACGATTTCGGCGCCGACATTGCCGCCGGCGCCAGGGCGGTTATCCACGATGACGGATTGTCCCCACGATTCGTTCAGCTTCTGGCCCACGATCCGCGCGAGGATGTCGTTGATGCCACCGGGCAAGAACGCGACGACGTAGCGGATCGGCCGCGCCGGATACTCGGCCGCGTTTGCGACGCCGGCGAGCGCCGAGGCAAATCCAAGAAGTGCGGTGCATGCGAGACTGCGCGTTATCATCGTTGCCATGGTTCGTTCTCCTCTTAGCAGCCTGTCGGACTCGTGCAGGCGGTTTTGCATAAGGAGTTTGACGGAGCTCAGTCCGACAAACTCCTAGGCCGTCAAGCCTTCCTTTGGTAGCGCCGGAGCACCAACCGCATCCGGTCGTTCATGTGGGGCCGGAGCTTCAGCGTCCACGGCGTTTCCGCCGCCGCTTTCCATGCCGGGGACGAGCAGACATCCGGCGCTGCAAGATGGTAAAGCGCTAGGTAGCGCTGGTTGCCGCTGCTGATGGCGCTCGTCGTTCTGAAACGCCGCGCGCTGAGGCACCCCGCCACCGCCGAGAGCCGCGGAACGTGTTCCTCGTCATACCAGGCGTTGAATTCCGGTTCGATTTCGCGAGCGGCATTCATCGCAAACAGCATCAACCCGCCCGCGTTGCGCGGCGCGGCGCGATCGCCGGGAAGAATCTGTTTAGCCTCGAAGCGGCAGATGCGCTGGCATCTGCCGGTGATGCGCTTCGACCAGGGTGACAGGTTGGCGCCCGCGATCGCGCGGTAGCCGGAGCTCTGCAGCACCGCGAGCGACTCGAGGTCGTAGGTCGCGATCGACAGCATGGGATCGTCCGCCCCCAGCCAGCGCTCGCAATTCACAAAGCCCTTGACGCGCTCGCGCTCGGGGATGTGCTCGGTGTCGTACCAGTCGTTGAACTCGTCTTCCGCCGCGGTCCCGTAGTTGAACCCCGCGACCAGCAGGCCCATCGGGTCATTCGCCATTCGGTTCCCTCATAGCTGTCAGCTGCCAGCTGTCAGCCGTCAGCTTGAACCAGAAAATCCGCTCTGGCTGATAGCTGAGAGCTGATAGCCGACGTCAATCGACCTGCACGCCTGCCGCTCTCACCACCGGCGCCCACTTCGCGATTTCCGCGCGGATCAACTCGCCGAATCTCTCCGGCGGCCCGCCTACCGGCTCGTAGCCGTTGTCGAGCATGCGCTTCCTCATGTCCGGCGTGACGATGATGCGGTTGAACTCGGCGTTGAGCCGCTTGATGACGTCGGCCGGCGTTCCCGCCGGCGCCAGCATGCCGTTCCACGACGTCGCTTCGTAGCCGGCCACCCCCGCTTCCGCGATGGTCGGCAATTCCGGCAGAGCGGGAGCGCGCTTCGCGCCGGTCACCGCGAGCGCCCGTACTCTGCCGCTCTTCACGAAACCCACGATGGAAGCGGGCTCGCCCAGAATCATCGTGATCTCGCCCGAAAGCAGCGCCACCGCCGCCGGGCCGCCGCCCTTGTACGGGACGTGCGTGAGCTGGGTGCCGGTTTTCATGCTGAATAACGCCCCGGTGAGATGGTTGAACGCCCCGCTGCCGCTCGAGCCGTAGGTAAGCTCGCCCGGGCGCTTTTTCGCCAGCGCGACCAGGTCCTTCACGCTCTTCACCGGCAGAGACGGGTGCACGACCAGCACTTGCGGGACGGATGCAAGCTGAATGATGGGCGCGAAATCGCTTTCCTTGAAGGGCATCTTGCGATAGATGCTGGGGTTGATCGAGTGCGTGCCCGAGTAGGCGAAGACGATGGTGTAGCCGTCGGGGGGCGATTTGGCGGCGAGCTCGGCGCCAATGTTGCCGGCGGCGCCGCCGCGGTTGTCGATCACGATCTGCTGCTTGAGCGTCTCCGACAGCTGCGGGCTCAACATGCGCGAAAGCACGTCCGCGCCCCCGCCCGGCGGCCACGGCACGATCCAGCGGATGGTCTTGGCGGGATAACCCTGGGCCTGCGCAACTCCGGCGGCAAGCAGCGCTGCCAGCAGCACGCGGCGCAACCTCATGACAATCATGGCTCCCCTCCTGTTACGGAACGATCTTCTCGGCGCGCAGAAACTCGAATATGTCCAGAAACATCTTTGCGCTGTCCACGGTCCGGGCAAAGCCGTGGCTGCGCGCCTTGGATCCGTCGGAAATTATGTCCCATTCCGGCGCGAATACATAATTGCCATACGACCACAGCACGAGCGACTGCAGCGCGGTCGGCCGCAGCCCGTGCTTCCGGATCACGGCCTGCCACACGCCCTCCTTGTCCGCCATGGTGTCGGCGAGACGGGCGGGCTGCTCCGGTCCCGCCTGCATGCCGAAATACGCGGCGAAACGCGGCCACAGATCCGACCAGCGCGGGGCATCGCCGTTAACGATATTGTATGCCTGGTTTGCGCAGCGCGGCTCGGTCGCCATCCACGCCAGCGCGCGGGCGAGCAACGGGAGCGCCGTGAACTGCGTGGCGACGCGAAAACTTTTCGCGGTTCCCGGGTAGCCGAGCGGCAGGCCCAGCTCGCGCAGGATGGCCGCATAGACCGCGATGAGCAGCCCGATGTTGCGCGGTTCGTCCCACGAGGCATCGCAATACGTGTGCGGCCGCGACGTGCTGTAAGTCCAGCGTTTCCCGCGCTGCCGCTCGCGCAGGTAGTCTTCCTGCGCGTAATAGACGTTGGGCGCCGGCGCGCGCGGGTCGTCCTCGCGTGCCGGCACGGCCAGGGGCCCGAGGTGGTGGCCGTAATACTTGGTGCCGTGCACGGCGTGGATGTGACGCAAGCCGGCCGCCGCCGGCTCGACCGCTTCCACCAGATTGCTCAGCATCGCCGCGTTGATCCCGACCGATTCTGCGACGCCCTCTGGATGATCGAAGCGCGCCGTGTAGAAAACGTGGGTGACGTTGCCGAGCGCCGCGAGCTTCCTGCGGCAGTCGCCGGCATCGGTCAGATCGGCGCCGATCAGCCGCACGGCGCCGCCTGGCACCGGCCTGCGGGCGAGGCCGATGACCTCCCAGCCGAGCTGCTGGAGATGCGCCGCAATTCGGCGCCCGATCAGGCCGGTGGCGCCGGCGATCAATGCGACCTGGCTGCCCACCCTGTTGAGTCCAGGAGTTTGTCGGACTTAGCTCCGACAAACTCCTTATGCAAAACCGCCTGCACGAAAATGGAGGCAAAAAGCAATGAAAACTTCATTGTCCGACACCTAAGTCCGACAGGCTGCTAGCGCTGCACGGCGCGCTGCGTCACCGGCCGGTAAACGCCGATGCCGACGGTGGCCGCCAGCGAGTCGGCCGCTGTGCGTTTGACGACGGCGATCCCGCGATACGGCGTCGACAGATCGATCCCGACCGCCTTCAGCCAGATCAGCGTGACGCCCTGCGGCCCGGGTCCGGGCCGGTCCCGGTCGGCCACGATCAGCACACTGTCTTCCGCCACATCCGGGGCCGCATCCAGGCCTTCGAACAAGTTGCGGTGGTAATGCTGCTTCGGGACGAGCGGCAGCCATTCGCCCATCCCGCGCACGCTCAGGTAGTACGGATCGCGGAAGACTTCGGCGGAAGCGATGGTGTACATCGCCAGCGACGGCGAGTAGCCGGGCGAAACGGTCTTGAAGCGCTGGGCGCTCGCGATGCCGGGCACCGTCAGCATGATGCGCAGGTGCTCAACGTACCACGCGTCCCATTCCTTTTCGCGGGTTGCGTCGGTCAGGCCGGTCTGAGACATGAAGATCATCGGCACATCTCGCCAAAACCCCGCTCAAACGCAGATGCACATTTAGCCAACGGCCAGATCCTTGCTCTTGATCGGCGGCACAGCAAAAGCGGCGTTGCGCCCGGCGATGCGGCCGGAAATAAAGGCCCATCCCAGATGGTGGCCGTGGCCCTCGAGCAGCAGCCCGCCCTGCCCGTTCGAGCCGGCGGCGTAGAGGCCGGGGATTATCGAGCCGTCCTCGCGCGTGACTTCCAGCCGCTCGGTGACCTTGAGGCCGCCGTCGGTGAATACCACGTAGCTCTTGACGGGTCCCAGCGCAAAGTACGGCGCTTCATCCAGCGCCGGGCGCGAGCCCCGCCCGGCGCCGTTGTAGTCGCCGAGGGCGCGTGCCAGCGCCTCGGGCGGAACGCCCATCCCGCGAGCAAGATCCTCAACGGTGGAAGACCGGTGCCAGATGTCGCCGCGGTTGCGCCGGTAGTCGTCAAGGTACGCGTAAGCGATGCCCGGCGCCGTGGAAACGAAATACGGCCACTCGGTGAAGCGCTGAGCGAGTTTCCAGTCGAAGACAATGAAGGCCAGCTTGTCCGGCTGCCGCGGCACCGCGCGCGCCGGCGCCGACAGCTCGTCGGCAAAGCGCTCGCCGCTGCGGTTCACCAGGATCGCGCCGCTCTTGAAGAGCTCCGGGGAGGGCCCCAGCGCGGTGGTGAGAAAACTCATGGCGAACGGCCGGAGCCAGGCGTCCGGCAGATGATCCATGGCGAGCCGCATCGAGCGCGCCAGCCAGCGCCACGGCGGAAGCTTCACGATCCAGCGGTCCTGCGGCGGCGGCACGAAGCGCATGATGGGTCCGCGCACGATGTCGCCGTTGACCACGACTGCGCCGATCGCGAGCGCCATGCGGTGCCCGTCGCCAGTCGCGGTCACGTTCACGGCCTCGAGCGCCGCGACGTCCTCGCCCGCGTACCGCGCCTTGAGCTCGCGCCCGGCGCTGTAGTCGCCCGCGGCGAGCACCACGCCGCCGCGCGCGCGGAATTCGACGTTTGATCCACCGGCATCGCGCGCCTGCACACCGGCCGCGCGGCCGTTCTCGACGATCAGCCGCTCGACGGGCGTGTCGAGGCGGATGTCGACGCCGAGCTTCGCACAATGGCGGCCGAGGTAGTGCGGGAAGGCGCGCGAGTTGGGCAGCACGAGATGCATCCGCGCACAGCGGTGCGGCGGCTCGATCATCGGCCCGGCGAATTCCAGCCCGAGGCCGCGCAGCCACTCGAACATGTCGTGGGTGTTGTCGGCGAGGATGCGGCGCAATTGCAGGTTGTCGCGCGGCGCGTAGGGGCCGGCGAGCAGCCCCAAGTCCTCGAAATGGGCTTGCGGCGTGTCCCGGATGCCGTGTTTCAGCTGGTGCGGCGAGTTGGTGATGGAAATCGAGCCCACCGACCACGCCGTGCTGCCGCCGAGCCTGGGGTTTTTCTCGAGCAGCACGACGCTGCGGCCGAGCCGCGCGGCTTCCGCGGCCGCGGCGAGCCCGGCCCCGCCGCCGCCGACCACCACAACGTCATACGTTTCAATTTTGTCGGCGCTCAACGGTGCTGAACTGGCAGTTTCTTGATAGGAGTATGCCGCGACTGGACAGATGAAGCCTGAGCCCGCCGACAAAATTAACCCAAGCTGTTGCCTGCCATTCCCGAAAATGAATCGCTGACTTCAGGCCGGCAGGCGCCCGGCGCCTGCCTTACGGAGCCCCGTTCGAGGCGTTCAGGCAGACCTGCGCCGTTTCTGCCGGGGCTCCGTCACCGCGCCCGGTTCCGAGAGCCTGCGCAGGAGGCTTCCGCAGTCCCTGATGCCGGGGTCGACACCCATCGCCTGGTACGCCTCCCAGGCGCTCGCCTGGACCGCGGAATACACCGGCTTGCCGAGGTCGCGCTCGAGACTGTCCAGCACCTCCATCGCGCGCAGCTGCGTGCACGCGACGAACACCGCCTCGGACCGCGGCGTCGTGATCTCCCGTACCTTGCGGTAGATCTCGGAGGGCTCGATCTTCGCGTGGTCGAACATGTCGAGCATGTCGAAGGTCCCGAGCGTCACCACGTCGATGTCGTGCGCCTTCAGGAATTGCTTCAGCCGTTCGTTGGTGAGCTCCACGTACGGCGTGACGATGTCCACCCTCTTATGGCCGCTGGCGAGGAGACACGCCGCCATCGCGCCCGCGGTGGTGACCGTCGGCGCGCCCGCGATCTGGGTCAATTGCTCGGCGATTCGCCGGTTCCACTCCGGCCCCTCGAAGAAGCTGCCGCTGGTGCAGCCGTAGACCACCACGTCCGGCTCGACCATCGCCACGTCCTGCGCGGCCCGCTTGCTTGCGTTTTCCATGCCACGCAACTCTTCGGGCGTGCCGTGGCGTCCGCCCGCGATGCGCGCGCTGTGCACCGAGACGCCCTCCGGCGCGATGCGCCAGAACTCCGTTTCCATGGTGGTGTTGATCGAGGGAACCAGCAAACCGATCCTGCCGCGCCATCCGTACATGTCGATCTCCTTAGAACGAGCTGTCAGCCATCAGCTATCAGCCGTCAGCTTGAAGCAAGCGTTGGGTCTAGCTGATCGCTGAAAGCTGATAGCTGAAAGCCGCCTATGCCACTGCCGCGAGACGGCTGTCGGCCGCCAGCGAGCGCAGCAGCTGTCCGTAGCCCGGGACTTCCCTGCGATAGCCGATCATCCGCAGCGCGTCCCACACGCTGACCTGGGTGGTGGAGACAACCGGCTTGCCAAGCTCGCGCTCGAGCCGCTCGATCGTGTCCATCGTCCGCCAGTTGGTGCACGCGAGCACCATGGCGTCGGCGTCCGTTCGGTCGACGCCGCGTGCCAGCTCGTACGCACTCTCGGGACCGAGCCGGCCGACCGCGAGGTTGTCCACCATGCCGAGCCCGCGGGCGGCGACCACCTTGAACCCGTTCGCCTCGAGAAAGCCCTGCGCGATCGCGTTGACCTTGTCGTCGTACGCGGAGCCCAGCACGATGCGCTTCGCACCGAGGAACCGCAGCGCGCGCAGCAGCGCGGTGGACGTGGTGGTCGCCGGCTTCCCGGTCGCCTTTTCAATCCGGGCGATCACTTCGCGGTCGTAGCCGGCTCCCTTGAGGAAGCTCGGCGCGGTGGCGCCGAGCAGGATGACGTCGACATCCGCGCTCGCGAGCAGCCGGCTCTGGGTCTCCAGCTCTGCTACGAGCCCGAGGATCGCCTCCGGCGTGATCTGGGTGAGGAAGAGCCGCGCGGTGTGCAGCGTGACGTTCGCAGGGAGCGCGCGGTAGAACTCCGGCTCGACCGTGGTGTTCGAGGACGGCACGAGCAGCCCGACACGGTACGAGGTTTTCGGTACGACGCCCTGATTGGCCGCCACTTGTCCTCCTGGATCGGGCCGCCGCCCCAACGGCTGATGAGTGCGGTAGTATAAGAGCCTGCCGTTTTGCTCGTCAAAGAGAATACGGACGCGAACGGCATCGCAACCGAGGTCGCACTCGCGCAACCAGCCCACTATCTGGACATTCCGGCCGGCGCAGGGAATGCGATGACCCGCGCACGGCCGGCACCGCCCCGCCAATGACCTACGAAACCATACTCTACGAGGAAGACGGCGCGATCGGCTGGCTGACGTTGAACCGCCCGGACGACGGCAACATGTTCACGCTGGCGATGTGCCACGAGATCCGCGACTGCATCAACGCGATCCGTCGCGAGACGCGCACCCGCGTGCTGGTGATCACGGGCGCGGGCGACCGGTTCTTCTGCATCGGCGGGCGCAAGGAAGGCATGGAGGACAGCACCCTCTACGCCGGCGTGCTGCCCACGCTCGAGATGTATGAAAGCATCGACCGGCTGCAAAAGCCGGTCATCGCCTCGGTCAACGGCTACGCAGTCGGCGGCGGGCAGGTGCTGCAGGTCATGTGCGACCTCACCATCGCCAAGGAAAGCGCGGTGTTCCGCCAGGTGGGCCCGATGATGGGCAGTTTCGATGCCGGCTACGGCACGTGGTACCTCGAGGACCTCGTCGGCAAGAAGAAGGCGAAGGAGCTCTGGTACCTCAATCCCAGGTTGACCGCGCGCGAGGCGCTCGCGATCGGGCTCATCAACAAGGTCGTGCCGGATGACAAGTTGCGCGAGGAGACGCGCAGGATGGCGCTGGAAGTCGCCGAACGCGGCGCGTTCGCGCTAGCCGCGATCAAGGCCGCCTTCACCGCGCGCCATGGCGGTGTCGGCGGACTCGGGCGCCTGTCGCACGATCTGCTGTTGAGCCTCTACCTCGACACCGAGGAATCGAAAGAGCTGGGCGCGGCGTTCAGGGAAAAGCGCAAGCCCGACCCTAAGAAATTCGGTCGCTGAACGCCCTGTCCGAATTTCTTAGGCATTCAAAATTGTGGGCACGATACTCACCCTGCACGATCCCCAGACCGCGCGTGCCTACTACGAGGCGGGATACTGGCGCGGCGACACGATGTACGTGCTCGCGAGCCGGCACGCGGCGGCACACCCCGGCGCTTACGCCCTGCGTGACAGCTCGAAGCGGCTGACCTGGAGCGAGCTCGTGCGCTGGACGGACGCGCTTGCCGCGGACCTCAGCCGGGCGGGACTGCGGCGCGGGAGCCGGGTCTCGGTGTGGCTGCCGATCCGGGCCGAGGCAGTCGTGGTTCTGCTTGCCTGCTCGCGACAGGGCTACGTGTGCAATCCTTCGCTGCACCAGAACTACACCGTGGCCGAGGTGGCGCAGCTGCTCGAACGCATCCAGAGCGCCGCGCTGTTCGCGCAATCCGGATACGGCGCAGACGCCGACCGCAACGACATATTCGCGGCGACGCGGTCCGTCGCGTCGCTGAAGCGCGTCTATCGCCTCGGCCCGCGAGGCGCGCACGCTGCGGCGCCGGATGGCCTCGCGACATTTCCCGCGCCCGGCATCGCAGCCGTGCCGGGGTCATTGCCCGAGCCGGACGCCAATCCCGACCAGATCATGTACCTCGCATTCACGTCGGGGACGACCGGGCAGCCCAAGGGCGTGCTGCATTCCGACAACACGCTTCTCGCCAACGGCCGCGCCATGGTGAAGGACTGGGGCCATGACGAGCGCAGCGTCATCTACAGCCACAGCCCGCTCTCGCATCACATCGCCACGGTTGCGATTGCGCAAAGCCTTGTCGCCGGCTGCGAGCTGGTGGTGAACGATCCGCCGCCGGGAAAGAAACCGCTCGACTGGATCGTCGAGACCGGTTCGACCTACGTGATGGGCGTGCCGACTCATGCGATCGACATCCTCGCGGAGATGAAGCGCCGGGGGTTGAGGCAGCTCGGCCGGGTGAATATCTTCTACATGGCCGGCT
>JBGQGU010000090.1:0-9147 GCA_041497655.1 Gammaproteobacteria bacterium | reverse complement strand
TGGCCGAGCAGGCCTGGGAAGGCGCGGCGCAGGCCTGCGACATCCTGTTCCTCTCCGACCAGCCGCAGTCGCTCGCCGCGCTCGGCCAGGGCATCTGGCTTGCCGTGACCTACCCGGTCGACCCGGAGCTGAGCGTCGCGCTGCTGCAGCACGTGGTCGATGAGACACCGCCCGACGCCGACGGCGCGGCGGTTGCTGCAGTCATGGCGTACTACCTCGCGGATTTGCGCGCCCGGGAGCCGCAGCGCGAGCACCTTCTCATTTACGCCAATCAGGTGCTCGCCACCGTGGCGCGCCGGCACAGCGGCATCGAAGAGCAGCAGGACTTCAACAAGTGGATCGAGGACATGGAGCTGAATGACCCGGCGCGGTTCCTGCCGCGCCTGCGCAACATCGTCGACGTGCTGGTGCAGGACGACTGGTGGTTCGACCGCGAGGCCCTCCAGGCCGCGCTGCCGGTGGACTGAAGGACACGATGCTCCAGGAAAAAGGCGGCGCCGCCGCGGAACAGGCCGTTCCCGGCGATATCGTGGACGCGGTATTCGCCATCTCCTGCCGCAGCCTGCCGGTCGATCACGCCTACGCGCTGTCTCAGGCGATCCAGGCCGCGCTGCCCTGGTTTGCCACCGAGGCCCAAGCCGGGCTGCATATCATCCGCGCCGCCGAATCCGGCAGCGGCTGGATGCGCCCGGAAGACCCGCACACGCTCCTGCATCTGTCGCAGCGCACCAAGCTCGTTCTGCGCCTGCCGAAGCAGCGCCTGGACGCCGCCGCAGCCCTGCTGGGCCGGACCCTGGATGTCGCCGGCCACGCGCTGCGCGTGGACCGGCTCTCGCTGCGCACGCTGTCGCGGATCACGACGCTGTTTTCGCACTGCGTCATGCTGGCCGCCGGCGGCGGTGAATCCGATTTCCGGCTGGCTGCCGCCGCGCAGCTCGACACGCTCGGCATTCAGCCCGGAGAAATGCTGTGCGGCCGGATGACCTCGATCGCGACCCCGGGGCGCACGCTTCAAACCCGCAGTCTGATGCTCGCCGGGCTCACGCTCGGGCAATCGGTGCTGCTGCAGCAACATGGCCTGGGCGCCGAGCGCAAGCTCGGCTGTGGCCTGTTCATCCCCCACAAAGATATCGGCGACCTGCGCTCCAGGTCGGATTGATCGCAAAGAGGAGACCATGGCGTACGAAGTGAAAGGGAAGGTGCTGGAGGCGACGGAAAACGGCTATCTGGTAGCGCAGGACGACTGGAACAAGGACGTCGCGGAGGCGATCGCGGCCGCGGAGGGACTCACCCTCACCCCGGACCACTGGGACGTGATCGAGTACCTGCGCGACGCCTACTTCAACCACAACGGCGAGCAGCCGAACAACCGCGCCATCCTCAAGGCCATGCAGGACAAATGGGCAGGCCGAAAGGTGGACAACAAAACCCTGTTCGATCTCTACCCGGGCAACCCCTCCAAGCAGGCGGGCAAGATCGCGGGGTTGCCGGAGAGTCTGCGCAAGGGCGGCTACTGACGCCAACTGACCTTTTTCGACCCGAAGCGGACAGCGGGGCCGCGGCCGGGTCCTGTCGGAACGGCCGGCGTCTTCCCGATTCTCCGGGCGCAATCTGGCAATTGACTTGGTCGTCGCGTTCTCTTGAGTCAGTACCAGTACTCGGAGAATCGGATCAGCCACCGGCCATTCCGCCACCCGGGCGCGGCTGCGGTGTAGCTCTCCAAGAGTTTGGAATGGGCCCGCTGGACCGCCCCCACCACCCGCCCTGTTCCGCTGAGGCACAACAAGAGCCCGCCGAAGTGGGCTTTCGTGGTGACGCAGCGGAGCTTGGATCCGGCGGTATTGTCGTTCGGCGGCGGATTCGAGACAACGGCGGCGCGTTCTTAGACGCGCAGTCACGTCGGAGAGTTTGGCCTTCTAAGCCCGAAAAACAGCGATTTCCAAGAGTGAAACGCAGTCGGCCCAAATGGTTGGCGAGGTCCAACCAAGATTTGCGTGTTTTCGACACATGCGACGGCCCGCCGCCGCTAGCTGACGATTTTTCCGCGTCAGTAGCACTCACAACTCCACGGGCCGTCGTACTTACCCACTGGAACTGAGCCTGCGGGAAGCGCGGGCACGAGCCGAGAAGACTTTTGCTGTTTCGCACACGTTTCCCGACACGCCACTTCCTCGCTCTCGCGAAAACGCTGCACCGGGCTCCCAAGGAAGAGCCAGATAAGGCCAACCGCGACGAATACCGCGAGGATCATCAGGTTCGTGCGCCAGTTGAGTTTGGGCTGGGCCATTCGTCAGCTAACGTCCCGCATCAGTGGCGCGCGGCAAACACGCCGGCGAACCACGAGGCCGCTATTCCGCGCGTCCACTACATGCGGTTGTTAGGCTGCAAACGCTGGGTGTCATCGGCGACCCCACAGCTCGGCAAACCGTTTCTCAATGTGCATGCCCAAGAACGCGTTGAACTGCCAGGCCGAGTTAGCGATCGTTCGAGCGTCCCTTTCCGTGACCCTGTGCAGTGCACCAGTGTTATGAACGGTATCGTGCCTGACCTCGAAACACCGCTCCAGGTCGTCACGTGTACTCTTTAGCAGCTGTTCGCCCACCAACTCGTCTCGCAGAAGTGTCCGCTTCTTCGGCGGACGTGCTTGCGGCACTTCGCGAATCGCGAACCGAGCCTTGGCGAATTCTGTGAATACCTTCGTTTGCAGAATCTCCGAAAGCGAAGCGTTCACGGCATCTGGCCCCTGAAATGGGAAGCTACAAGACACCAACTCGCCGATGGTAAGCCGGCGTCCGACCACGTTGTGAATGTCGGCGAGCGTGAACGATGTCTTTTTGAGGTGCTCCAAAGCGCTTGCTGGGATGCGATGGGCATCGACGTTCACGCGCACGAACGCTCGCCAGTAGCTCTCGAACGCAGCGCACACCGAAACAAGGAACTGACGGCGCGCCTCGAGCCGGGTGGCTAAACTAACGTGCTGTCGTTCGACGAGCCCCAGGATCCGCTCGGGCTCGCGCAGTCGGTTGATGAAAAGCCGCATCGGCTCCTTGGATCGAAGTCGTGCAGACTTCCGAAGTAATAGAGCTTTTTCAATCGGCTTCATGCTATTTCTTGCAGCCTAACGTCGGAAATCAGCGGCGGGCCGCACGCGAGGCTGCTGAACTGCACGGCGGCTCGCGGCCCGTCCGCTGGATTGACAGGTTAGCGCTGTCATTAGAAGACGAGCGGCCTACACATAAAGAAATATTCCCATTCTTGGGCAGCGCCTGTCACCTTCCCCAGCTATTGGGCGCTTGGATTTCCGGCGGGTGCCACCTGAACCCCTCGCAAGCCGGCGCGCTGGATTGTCTGCTTCACCAATCCCGAGGCCTTGGCCTCTTCGATGAACTCGCTAACGTAGGCAAGGCGCCCGGCGTTACCCTTGGGGACCATTGCCACCAAGTAAATGACCGCGAAGTGGTCATCCAATACCCGAGCGCCGGGCCGCTGGGCGGCTTCCGCTAGCAGCAAGTAACGGGGCGCTGCATAGGCGCTGGCACCTCCGGTACGCACTAAGTCGACAGCGGCAGCTATGCTGTCGGTACGCACCAATTCAGCTCGCTTCAGCGTGCGGGTCAGACGGTGGTCCGACGCGTCCCCGCGCGGTACCGCAATACGAACCCCGGGCTGGTCCACGTCCGCGACGTTGCGGATTGAGGAGCCCGCCAGCACTATGTAGGTGAAATCACTTTGCATATACGGGGGCGAGAAGTCGACCTCAGCCGCTCGAGCCGGGTCGGCACCCAAAAACGTCACATCCCACGCATTGGTCCGAACACCTTCCAGCACCGCACCAGGTCTCGGGTAATAGACCGGTTGGAGCTCAACGCCAATCCTCGTTGCGAGTGCGCGCGCGAGGTCCAATGCCGGCCCCCGCACCTCATCGGTCGCTGGATCCTTGATGGCAGTGGCGGGAGTCCCCAATCCGAGCCCCACTCGAATTCTGCCTGCCTGGACGAGGTCCGCGACCCGGGGGTCGGATGCTTGCTGGGCATACGAAATTTGGACGCCGGTGAATTCTGCTCCAATTCCAAGGACCAAGGTCAACGCCAGCATCAGAACTAACCGTCTCATAGCGGCCTCCTGTTTGAATTCGTGGAACGCGCTAACGTCCGGCTTGACGCGCGCCCGCCTCGCGGGCGTCGCTGTCCAAGCCGCGGTTAGAGAGCATCATTTGAGTGGAGCGACGACCACGCCAGGCAACCCGGCTCGCTCGATCGCGGACTTGACCAGGCCCGCCGCTTTCACCTCCTCGACGAATTTGCCGACGTACACAGCGGCTGCGGCATTGCGCCCCTTGGGCACGCCCATACCGATCGGTTCGACGAGGAACCGGCCGTCGAGAACTCGCGAGCCCGGCCGGCTTGCGGCCCCGGCGAAGAGGGACGTTTTGGTTGCGGCAATCACGTCGGCCTTTCCGGTATCCAGCAGGGCGTAGTTTTCGGCTAGGCTTTTGATGCGGACTAGCACCGCATTCTTCAGAGTGCTTGAAAGATAGAGGTCGGCGCCGGCCTTTTCGAGTACCCCGATCCGGATTCCGGCCTTGTCCACGTCCGACGCCGTGGCGATAGAGACGCCGGCGCGGACAAGGTAACCCTGTTCGACTTCCATGTAAGGCGCCGAGAAATCCATCGCCGCCGCGCGCTCGGCGTTGATTCCCATCAGCGCGACGTCCCATTCGCCGGACTTCGCGCCGCCGATCAGCGCGGGAGGGTTAGGATAAACGACCGGATGGAACGGCACGCCAACGCGGCGCGCGAGCTCCTTCCCGAGATCGACTGCAACGCCTTTGAGCTCGCCTGTCGCGGAATCCTTGGTCGCATAGATCGGCACCGAGAGGAATGCGACTCGGAGGTTGCCCGTCGGCGCTACAGCAGCGCTCGTCTCCGGGTTCACACCACTCTGCATTCCCGCGCAGCCCCCGATGAACAGTCCGACAACCCCGGCGCTCAACCAGTCACGTATTCGCATCGCATCCTCCTCTGAAGTTACCGTTGCTCTCTAACGTGAAGTAGTTGGATCAAAAACTGCTTTGCAAACCGGCATTGTGCGCGTGCCATTCCAGTTCCTCAAGGCAGTCAAGACCCTACTTGGGAGAGCTGCATAACTATTCAGATTGAAACTGGTGCCTCTCGTCAGCGGAACAGGGCGGGCGGTGGGGGCGGTCAAGCGGGCCCACTCCACTCAGTGGGATGGGCGTGCAAGCCGCGGCCGGGTGGCGGAATGGCCGGTGACTGATCCGATTCTCCGGTACTGGTACTGACTCAAATTAACGCGACGGCCAAGTCAATTGCCCGAATGCGTCAGGAGAAGCGGGGCAGGCGCCGGCCGTTCCGACAGGACCCGGCCAGCGGTTAGCCGAAGTCAGAAGGCAGAAGTCAGAACGACACGACCCGGCCAGCGGATGCGTCCGCTACTGGCCGAAGGCGGCCCTTGGTGGCTTCTCAGTCGTAGTGCTTGCGCTGCGAGCGCCTTCTGCCCACTTGCTGCACGACGCCGCCGCGGAGGGTGTAGGGCGGGGTGAGCTCGAAGCTGCCGTACTTCGGATTGAGGGGCTTCAGGAAGCGGCGCTCGCCATCGAAGACCAGCTGGCGGAAGAAGACGTCACCGGCGAACTCGACGATCACGTACGAGCCGTCGCGCGGCGCGTAACCGGGATCGACGATGATGACGCTGCCATCGGCGAACTCGGGCTCCATGCTGTCGCCCAACACGCGCAAGGCGTAGGGTTCGAGCGCGCTGCAACTGTTCTGGGCCATCGCCTGCCTTCCTGCGCCTAGGTTTCGTCCGAGGGCTTTTTCTTGTGAAAGCGGATCACTTTGTCCTCGCGCGCCGGCGCGTCGGCGTAGCGCGGACGCCCGCCAATCGGCCGCCCGGCGGCCTCGGCGAGCTCGCGCTCGCGCGCGCTGATGAGCGCCAGGCACTGGCGCAGATCCTGGATGGTCCCGTCCGACAGAGGGTGGCGCATGCCGTGCGGCGTGGCGGTATCCCTGATGACATGGGCGAGGGTCAGCTTCACCGCCTGCAGGATGCGCTCCTCCATGGAAAGCTCTGATTCGGTCATGGCGTTTTCATGTATCGGGCTGCGGCATCGGCAGGCCGGCGAGCTTGCAGATCTCGCGAACAGGATCGGCCGGGAACAAGCTGTAGATGTGCTTCTCGTAGGCCTTCCGGTTGCGGAAGTGCGGGCCACGGTGCTTTCCCAGCTCCAATACCATCTTGTGCATGGTCGGGAGGCTCTGGGTCTCCTCGTAGTAGTCGCGGAAGTACCAGATCAGCTCCCAGTGGTCCACGTAGAGCTCGACCCCGTCGCGCTGCGCCAGGGCGCGCGCGAAGTCCTCGTTCCAGTCATCGAGATCGCTTAGAAACCCCTGCTCGTCCGTCTCGATGATCTTGCCGTTGACGTTGAACTGCATACCCAGGCCCGGCTCACGCAAAACAGATCCAGATCGCGACCAGCTGGCGCTCGCTGAACACCCCCGGGCCGGCGTCCACGTGCCAATGGTAATACTCTCCGGGCAGGGTGCGCTGCAGGTTGTAGCCGATGTCCTTGAAGGAGTTGGCGGCAAAGCGCGAGTTTGAAAACGGCTTGACCATCCCTTATCATGCGCCCGTTCAGCGAATTGAGGAGCACGACTCATGGGCACCGTCTACTACGACGCCATCGACCGGATGCAGAACAAGGGAGTCGACCCCGAGTACATCAACGGCTGGGCCTGCGGCTTCTTGCACAACCCCAAGCGCGAGGAGCAGCGGGTCAACGAAGCCTATGAAGCCGGCTACGCGCACGGCCTGGAAAAGAACGCGAGCGGCTTCCAGGCCTGGATCAGGAAGTAGCCGGGGGAGCGCCGGAGCCCTTCTCGGCCAGCGTGCGCCATTTTGCGGCCTCGGCGGCGTCACGCGCGACGCCTACGCCCTTCTCGTACATCATCGCGAGCGTCGACTGCGATCCTGCCAGGCCCTGATCGGCGGCCTGCCTGAACCACCTGGCGGCCTCGGCAGGGTCGGCCCGGGTGCATTCGCCCTGGAAGTACATGAAGCCCAGGCCGTGCTGCGCGAGGGCATAGCCTTGTTCGGCGGCGGCACGCATCCATTTGACCGCGCTCGCGCAGTTTTTCACGACGCCCAGGCCCACCTGGGCCATGATCGCAACGCGGTATTGCGCCTGAGGATCGCCCTGTTCCGCCAGCGGCCGCAGCAGCTGCATGGCCCTCGAAAATTCCTTGGCCTCGAAGGCGGCGATTCCGCTCGCCAGCTCCATGTCCAGTCCTGACATGTCTCGCTCCCGGGAGTATTATCCCTGAAAAAAGTGCAGTGACCGGCAGCCATGGCCATCATCAGCAGCCGCCCTTCGGTGGCGCTCGTCAAGACCCGCTGGCGCCAGAAAGGCGCGCCGCGTACTCTCGCCGAGCGCGCGGGCGTAATCGGCGCGAACGTCTGGAAGATCTCGCTCGAGATCTTCAGGCACATGGAAAAAGAGGAGTTCCGGTTCGGCTCGGACCGGTTGGTGACCGACGTGATGGCCGAGTTCATCGCTTTTCTGGTTCAGCTCGCCGACCGCGCGGTGTACGGCAGGCTGAGCGACGCCGACCGCGCCACGCTCATCGGCGAGGCGGCCCGCCACCTGGCAGCGACCATGGAGAACAATCAGCTGGACCTGCTCGGGCCGGGAGAATACCGCAAGCCTTTCATCGACCTGCTCAACGCCCGCTGCGAGGAGTACGCCGGCTTCGAGTACCCCGGGGGAGAGCCGGGCTTTCCCTGCTTGCGCTTTTTCGCCACCAAGGTGTCCGATGTCATGGCGGCGAGCGACAACAAGTGGGTGCTCGAGCAGATTATGGATATCGAGGCGCCGGAAATGGTGCGCCTCATCAAGAAACTGGTCGATCAAACGGTGAATACGGCGCCTCCCTAGCAGCCTGTCGGACTTAGCGTCCCGACAGGCTGCTAAGGAGTTTGTCGGTCTCAAGTCCGTCAAACTACTGGCGGACGGAACCCGCGCCGGCGCGCGCCGAAGCATCCTCGAGCAGAGCTTCCATGGCGGTTTCACGGGCGGCCGGGTCGAGCGCGAGCAGCTCCCGGGCCGTCGCCAGCCAGCGCTCCTTTCCTTCGCGCACGACATGCCATAGTCGGTCCAGGGCGCCGCAGCGCAGAACATGCTGGTACGCCTCCAGGGCCTGCGGAAAAAGCTGGCGGCGCGGGGCATCGAAGGCGGCGAAATAGAAATGCAGCGCCGGCAGGTTGGCGCGCTGCAGCAGCCCCGGGAGCGTAGAGAGGCAGTCGGCGAGAAGATCGCGCACCGCGCGCGCGATCGGCTCGCTCCGGGTCCGCGCGACCGAGACCACCATTTCACGCCACCGGTCGCCCAGCAGTTCGCCGGCCATCGCCTCGCCGACCTCGTGCAGGATCATGGTTTCCGTCTCGTTGTCGGCCATGCGCTGCAGCGCCGCTTCGGTGCCGGCGATGAAATCATAGCTCGCCAGCGCGCGCGCCATGGCGTTGTCCTGCTTGCGCCACTGCCATTCCTCTATCTTCTCCCACAGATAGCGGCGCACCGACTCCAGGCGAAGAAAGATGGTGCGCCCCTGCAGCATCGCCGGCGGCGCGGCCAGCTCGCGCGCGTATTCGCAGGACGAAACCACGATCGTGAATCCGGCCCGCTCCTCGACGCGCAGCAACCGGCCCAGGAAAAATATCGGCTTCTGGAAACGCCCGTAGCCGGCGCTGTAGACGTAGCCCTGCGGCAACAGCTCGCGGTTCGCAGCGTCGGCGTCGAACGGATCCAGCTTGCCGCGTTCGAGCGGCAGCTGCGCGAAATCCTCCATCTCGATCCCATGCCATTGCTGTTCGCGCCTCTTCAGCCAGTCGCCCAGCTCGTCCTTGGGCAGGTTGCGCGCAAACGGCAATTCGTTCTCCCAACGATAGTATTCGCGCATCTTGAGCAGGAAGGTGCAAAGTCCGTATTCGCCGGCGTGGCGGGCGTCGGAGATGTCGCAGTTACGCTGCACCACGTTCTCGAGCTGGGGAAGATTGCGCATCGTCGCACCGGAAAGATATACTCAGTCTAGCATTGCACGCTGCGCCCGCTGAAATGGCACGAGCAACGTA
>JBGQGU010000089.1:0-9166 GCA_041497655.1 Gammaproteobacteria bacterium | reverse complement strand
GGGTATGGGCGCGGGTCAGCGCGCACGGCGAGTGGCGGAGAAACCGGACGGGGCAGGGGGCCGATGTGCGGCACTGCGGCCGCCGGCCGCGGTTCGGGAGCGCGTAATTGCGGACGCTGGACTTCGGCGCGCCCGTTGCGCTCGGCCCACCGGTTGCCCCCCTGCGGCGTGAAGCGCTCGGGGCGCGGATTCGGCGCGGCGGGCAGCGCGCGCGGCTGTGGCGCCGCATTGCGAGTCTGAGGGTTTGCGCTGCGCGCCTCGTTCCGAGTGTCGGGCCTTGCCCGCTCGCCGCTGCGGAGGGCCAAAGGCTGGCCGAACGGCTGGCGCATCACCGTATGACGGTACGGGACGCCCCTGCGATGCACCGGATCGTGCCGCCATATCGCCGGCTTCGAGATCGGCGCGGCGCGCATGTGGGGCTGAGCGACGACGCGCACCACATTGACATGGCGGTGGTGCCAGTCGAAGTGGCCGAAGAAGAACCCCGTTGCAATCACGATTCCGGGGCCCCAGAAGAAGCCCGGCGCATACGCCGGCCAGGCGTAATATCCCGGCGGCGGTCCCCAATAAACCGGAGGGTAGGCCGGCCACCACCACGGTCCGTATGCCACGGATGGGTCGTAGTACGGCACGTAGACCACTTGCGGCTGCGCGGGCTCGATGAGGATGTGCTCGTCCTGCCGTGTGACCCGCATCTGCTCGTTCGACCGGAGGTTGCCCGCCCGCTCAGCCCTCTGCCGCAGGCCCTGTATGGTTTCCATCACCTGCGGCTCCTGCACGATGAATGCCTCGCCCAGGCGCTGCGTCCAGTCGAGCTGCTCGTCCAGCCGGTGCAGGATCTGCGGAAATGCAACCAGCGACTTGACGCTGGGGTCCCAGTCCATCGTTTCGACGGCGCGCGCCGCGTCCTGGCCTTTCAGGTGGGAATTTGCGCGCGACCAGCGCGCCGCCTGGACCACTTCGAGGGGGTAGGTCGCGGCCATCAGGATCTGCGACAGCAACGGATCCGGATAAAGCGCGATGGAGGCGAGCATCTGGTCGAGCTCTTCCGGCGTGAACGCGGGACGATCTTGCGCAGAGGCCGCCGACGCCGTCAGCAGCACGGCGAGCAACCCGGCGACTACCGACTTGAGGATGGCTTTCATAGAAGAGTCCTCCTGCCTATTTCAACGCAGCAGGCGTCGGGCCGCACGTTACAAAGTGTAAGAAATCGTGTCAGAGCGGAGTGGCCCTTCAGGTGCCGCTAAATTGAAGGGGACAATCAGGGACTTGCGCGAGGCTCGGTAGCAGAGAGGCGGGGCGGGGGCTGTCTCTGCTACCGGGTTGCTACCGGGCGCAGCAGAAGGGCGGGCAACCCTCCAAGGCTAGAATGCCAACATGGCCCAAGCATCGACATTGAATACGCGCCCGCAATTGCGGCTGAAGGCTTGGTTAGCCGTTGCCTTCGTATTCGCAATGCTGATGTTCTATCTGGATCAGCCGTTTCTGGCGAACGTCGCGTTTCTGGTGGTTGGCGTACTACTTGCTGTTGTCATTGATTTTATTCGCGAAGAAATTAGGCGACCGATGCAGGCGCGTGATATAGCGCGTGCATTGTATGAGGAACTCGCAAATCGGGTTGCGCGATGTGTTTTCGATTTCGAGCAGCCCTGGGAAAAGTGGGTGGATAAGAAGAACTGCCAGCCCAATGAGGTTGACGTACTGCGATTGCAGAGATTTATTCCCATACCACCAACTGTTTACCCGGCCACGGCTAGCCAGCTAGCTCTGCTCGGTGGTAATGCCCCTCAGGCACTAATTCGTTTTCATGTCGCGCTGGCGGTTTATCAGAGAGACATGCAAGATGTTGCGCACTACTGCTTGCAGCATGATTTTTCACACGTTCCCTCGAATCTAGTCTCGCTTCTTGCGGGGCGCTTACATCGAACGTTGCGACCGGGGCTGAACGCACTACTTGAGTTGTCGGTCCTTGTGGAAGACTACGAAAAGATAGATGCGGAAGCGATCCGCGAAGCGGATAGCCTTTTCAAACATGAGCGCGCGCACTTGACTTTGCGGCAGCGAATTCAACACTATGTTAAGGACTAGACGTAGGGTTAGAGCAGGTGCGCGAGGGGGGGGCAGTAAGAAAGTGGCAAACGGCAGGTGCACGCGGCGTACCCCCGCTGCAACCGATTCTGCAACCGAATGCCGCCGGAGGTGGGAGCGGCCGTGCGCTCGCTTACGGGGGAGTGCCTCTATCTAAGATGCAACCGCAAACAACAATGACGTGGTCGACAGCCCTAAACCACGTGGCAGAGAACAGCGCTTGTTCCATGTCTCTTTGTAGTTTCGTAACCTTGGACAGGTCGTCGTATATCTCGTTGTGAATTCTCTCCTGCTCAAGCAATCGGAGGTGCTGTACCGACGAGACATCCGGGACGAAGCGCGCGGCCATTATAGGCCACGTCATATTGTCCCCCTTATGGCGCCTCGCCTTGTCAAACAGTTCCCCCTTGAACTTATACAAAAAGTTGCGCACATCTCCCGCCGCGTGGGACTTGTCGTCAACTCCCGCCACGGCCATGCGATGCGATTTTTCCGCAGCTTGGAATAGCGCTAAAAGCTCCGAGGGTGACGGAAGGACGCTCTTTATGCGAGATTCAGCCTCACCAAACTGATTCTGGTCTTGATGCAGTTTTTCGTAAGCCCTAACGAGCGAAGCTCCTTCTGGATTCGGTTGCGGTTGAGCCACGTACACCTGAAGCATCACCTCTACTGCTACCGTGCTGTTGGAAGTGCTGCTTGTCGTTATAGCAAATGGCGCCATATTGTCGTAACGAGGAATAAGCGGTAGCCGCTGCTTCAGTTCAGTAATTTCTCTCGCCATGGACTGTTCAACTGCTTGTGAAATTTCATTGGGCGCCCTCACCTTCAAATAGTCCCAAGTCTTGACGGTCAATTGGGCATTCGCAATTTCCCTCTGTATCTTAGGCGCCAATTCTTTGGCTGCCTCGTACCGGCGCATCCATTCTTCGAGATGTTCGAGAAATTCTCGTGCCTTATCGGAACTCATCCGTACATCCTCACATAATATCCACGTGGTCGTCGCTGGCGGGCAAGTACTTTACTCCGCACCACCATGCCCTGTCTCTATATCATGCGCCCGGGTAGTGTCTCAGTTTGATTTGTAACAGGTCAAAAACGGCGATTTTAGTGGTTTGCTACACTGTATGAATGGCAACCCGAGACGAGATATATCAGCGTCTGTTGGACAAGCTGAAAGAAGTGTCGCCCAATCCCGGTCGTTGCGTTTTTTGTGGCAACAACTACTGGACCCCACAAGGCGAATATATATCCCTCGTATTACAGGCCAGCCCACGCGGGGGACGATTGAGTGGTGGAAAGGCGCTACCGTTAGTCCCAGTTTCCTGCACAAAATGCGGAAATACGCATTTGATCAATCTTCTTGTTCTTGGTTTTTCCGAAGAAGATTTGGATTCTCTCGTTTTTCCGCCCGACGATGGAAAACAATAAACCAAAAGAAATCGCGGGCACTTGGCTGGCCGCCGATAAGCGCGGCGTTAATATCGTCCTTCACCAACGGGATGTTCATATGTATCAGATCACTGAGCATGAAATAGACGCGATAAACGAAAGCAGTGGATATAAGACGCTGGATATTGCGTTATTCTCGATGTGCTTCGGGGTGTTTATTGCCTTGATGATCACATTAACTACCGTGGAAATTGCAGACCCGAAGATGTATTCGAGCTATGTTGCTGGTGCTGCATTGTTCGCCATCGGTTCAGTCTTTTTCGGTATTCGATCACTTCTCGCATGGCGGGCGATGAAAGTTCGAATTCGACAGATTAAGGGCTAGTCTGCCAGCTTCGCTATTTCTCCCAAGCTCCAGACGTGATCTGATACCCCCGCTTCCATAGACCTCCAACGTCGGGTCGGACCACGCTAAGTTTATGCAGTTGCAGGAGTTTCCGTCTAGAGAGTAGCGTTTTCCAGCCTTAGACCACGGTTTTCAATACCGAAAGTACTCGTCTAAGCGCCGCGTGGCTGGCGCGGTGCATGACTCCGTTTCCTTAGAGCGTCGAAATTGCCCCCAAAAACGTGTGTCTAAGCCTCTCCACCGGCTTAATTTGAAGCTCTTACTTCCCCGAATCAATGCGTTGGAACAATCGGGGACAGACCACGTTTTCTTACATGCCGGAAATGGTGGTCTGTCCCCCATTCGACCATTCGACCATTCGAAATCTCCATTTCTTCGACCCCATTTCTTCAGACCCCATTTCTTCACGTGGGTTTCTTGCGACACACGATCATCCCGACCTGCAAGCGTCCTTCACGAAGGTTACGCTCCATTGATACGGAGGTCCGCAGTCTCGTATCCGTGGCTTCCACCGAAAGACCCTCTGCACCTTGCTGCTGCGCCAGGGCTTGCCGCCGTGTTTGGATGCTCGCCGCATGGTACTGCCGCCCCGCTTCACTCTGGTCCACGAAGGGGCCGCTCGTCAACCCGAACTGCGCGAGCCGCGACGTACATGCGTTAAGCGGCTCAAGGGATGACATCGCCGGATCGGTGGCCCACGCCAACGGAAAGTGCGGCGGTCCGCCCTCACCCGAGAAGATTTCGTGGAGCGCCAGCACCCCGCCAGGCTTGAGGACGCGGGCACACTCGCCAAACAGTTGATCTTTTTCGGCGATCTGCATGGCCACATGCTGCATCACCACGACGTCGAAGGACCCGTCCGCAAATGGGAGCGCCAGGGCGCTTCCTTGGGTGAACTGCACCTGGTCTTGCAAGCCAACCAAGGCGGTCAACGCCACGGCATTCCGATACATGGTCTCGCTTAGTTCCACGCCCCAGACGCGCCCGCCATACTTCCGCGCCATGCGCCGCGCAGGACCCCCGACCCCGGCCCCCACGTCCAGCACGCGCTGCCCCGGGCGGAGGTCGGCCATCTCCGCGAGCGCGTCCGTCGTCGCCAGGCCCCCCATATGAAGCATGTCGAGGGCGTGCAGATCGTCTGCCGTCGCTTGCTCTGGGGCAATCCCTTTCGACCGTAAAGCATGCAGGGCACCGTCAACCGTGAGGGACAAGCGTGCCCAGTGCGCTGCGACTTGCTGCCCTTGGAGGGTAAAGCCAGCCAGGGATACTGCGGGATTGGCGTCGTCTGTCATCGCAGGAATCCTCGCTCTCGCTGCGCGCCATCATGAGCACGGTCTAACTGAGAAGCCGAACGTCAGTTGGTTGACTTCTTAGTTGACAATCTAGTTGACACCTCTTGCCATCCCATCGATAAACAGGGTCTGTGTAACTTTTCTGGGCACGTGCGCTGAAAAAAGGATAGAAAAGTTGCGCTGATCCCCTTTATCTGCCGTTCCCGCCCCAAAGAGGCGGGTGGTGTTCGCCAACTCGAATGTGCGCAGGCGCGTTTCCTCCCACCACCCCCGCCGCTTCGCTGTGCGACCCCTCCTCAGGCAGGAGGGGAGTCTCCGGGTCACCCTCGGGCAGGAGGGGAATCGTCTTGTTCTAATCCTGTAAATCCTGTTAATCCTGTCTATTTTTGTTCTTGCAGTTATCGGCGTTCATCCCGTTCCAATGACCTTCGCCAGCTTCTGATGGTTCATAGTCCGCGGCACACTTGGAAAGTGGACATTGGAACGGGATTCATCGGCGTCCATCGGCGGCCAATGATGTTCTAGAGCAGCTCGGCCTTGCACCCCCCGCTGTCGCAGCGAAGATAGCCGCCGCGCTCGTACCAGTCGTTCAACACCCAGCGCTCGCAGCGGTGGCCGTCCACCGTGTGCAGGTGCCGCGCGGGCCGATGGGTGTGGCCGTGGATCAGCCGCGGGTAGCCGTGCTCGCGCAGGACTTGCTCGACCGCCGACTGGGCCACGTCCATGATCTCGGCGCTCTTCGCCAGCTTGCTTTTCTCGCTCTCGGCGCGCATGCCGAGCATCTGTGTCCTGCGCTCGGCAAGCGGCTGGGACAGGAATCGGCGCTGGTTTTCGGGATCGTGAGCGTAGGAGCGGAATGTCTGGTACTCCACATCGCCGGTGCACAGCGTGTCGCCGTGCATGACGAGCGTCCTCGTGCCGTGGAGATCGAGCAGGGTGGGATCGGCGGTCAATTCCGCGCCGCAGCGCCGTGCGAACGCCTCTCCCAGCAGCACGTCGCGGTTGCCCTGCATCAGGCGCACCCTGACGCCCTTGCCGGAGAGCCCCGCGAGAGCGTCGGCCACCGAGGAGTTGAAAGGGTCGGCGAGATCGTCGTCGCCCACCCAGTACTCGAACAGGTCACCGAGGATGTAAACAGCCTCGGCCCGCGCGGCAGTGCGAGCGGCGAAGTCGAAGAACACCTGGTTGATGCGCGGCCGCTCGGGGGAGAGGTGCAGGTCGGATACGAAAATGCTGTGCGACATAGGATTGAGGAATGAGGATCGAGGATTGAGTAAACCTCGCGAAGCCCGGTCCTTCCCTCAATCCTAACAGCTCAATCCTCAGTCCTGCATTCAGATTACCTCGGCCCGCTCGATGATCACGTCTTGCAGCGGCACGTCCTGGTTCGTGCCCTTCGCTCCGGTCTTGACCGCCTTGATTTTGTCCACCACGTCGGTGCCCTCCACGACGCGCGCAAATACGCAATAGCCCCAGCCCTGCGGGGTGGGCGTGGTGTGGTCGAGGAAGGCATTATCGGCGACGTTGATGAAGAACTGCGCCGTTGCCGAGTGGGGCTCTGAAGTGCGCGCCATTGCGATCGTATAGGTCGCGTTCTTGAGTTTGTTGTCCGCTTCGTTCTTGATCGGTGCGCGCGTCGGCTTCTGCCTCATATCCGGCGCGAAGCCTCCGCCCTGGATCATGAAGCCGTTGATGACGCGGTGGAAGAGGGTGTTGCTGAAATGGCCGCTCTTCGCATAATCGAGAAAATTGGTGACCGTCGCGGGCGCGCGCTGTTCGTCGAGCTCCAGCGTGATGATGCCGTGATTGGTGTGCAGTTTGACCATATATCGAGTGACGAGTGTCGAGTGACGAGTGTCGAGTGACGAGTGACGAGTGTCGAATGACGAGTGACGAGTGACGAGTGTCGAGTGAAGAGTAACTATTGCTTGGCTTTTTCCTGCTTATCCGAGGGCGTGATGAGCTGCGCTCGCTCGATGATGATGGGCTTAACCGGCACGTCGCGGTGCCCCGCCGGTCCCGGGCCGGTCTGGACCTTCACGATGCGGCTCACCACGTCCATGCCCTTCACCACCTTCCCGAACACGCAGTAGCCGTAGCCCTCCTGCGTGGGAAAGCGGAAGTCGAGGCTGCGGTTTTCGGCGACGTTTATAAAAAACTGCGCGGTTGCCGAGTGCGGATCTGAGGTGCGCGCCATGGCGATGGTGCCGGCGGTGTTCTTGAGGCCGTTGGCCGCCTCGTTCTTCACCGGCTTGCGCGCCGGCTTCTCGCTGAAATCGGGGCCGAATCCCCCGCCTTGGATCATGAATCCCGGAATCACCCGGTGAAAGACGGTCCCGTCGTAATGGCGGTCCTTGACGTACTGCAGGAAATTATCGACCGTGAGCGGCGCCTTGTCGGGGTAGAGCTCGATGACCACGGTTCCCATGCTGGTCCTCATTTCGACCCGAGGATCCGCCGCTCCATCCGCCGCTACAACTTCGAGGGATATGAGCAGGGCCAGAACTGCGAGTGTGGTTCTGAACATGGGCGTGGAGCGGCGGATTAAGGAAGTGCGGTGCCGGAACTTAACGACGCGAGCAGCCCGGATGTGCCGCTCGTGCATCCACCTGCCCGTTTAAGGCAGCGCTCAAGCGCTGCCTTCATGCAATATCCGCCACGCGCCGCGTTCCCGGATCCAGTACTGGCGCTTGCGCATCTGGCTGATGAGATTGCTGCTCGCGTAATCCTGGTCGAACGTCACCACCGCCAGATCGTCGCGGCCCGGGTAGAGGAAGATGCTCACCTTGTCGAGATTGAGCCGGATCCAGGTCTTGCCGGCGTTGACCTTGTGCTTCTGCTTGGACCATTGCGTCAGCCCCACCTTGCCGGTCGAGAATTCGGCGGCGTAATGCGCAAGGTATTGGTCAGTGTCGCGGCTTTCCCAGTCGCGGCGCCAGTTCTCGATCCCCTGCATGAGCTCCTGGCGCATGGCCTTGCTGGCACCCGGCGCGACCCAGTCCACGCCGTTGGTGATGATCACCGGCGTGAGCCCGATCTGAATGTCCCTGGAAATCGCCGTGAAATCCTCGTTGGTGAGCGCGACGCAGCCGTTGCTCGCGCGCGGCGGCCGGCTGTAGGTGTCGAACGGCACGCCGTGCAGCCAGATGCCATGGCCGTTACGGCCCTCGCGGCGGTCCCATTCATTGGGATAGCTGATCGGCAGCGCACCGACACCGTACTGCTCGGCATTCTTGCCGTAGGTCGAGTTCAGTTTCTCGCGCGACAGGCGGCCCGTCACATGATAAACGCCGAGGGGTGTCTTGTTGTCGCCTTCGCGGAACTTGTTTATTCCATTCTTGCCGATGCTGATGTAATAGTCGGTAACGAAGCGTGCCTCGCCGCTGTGGTTCTCGAACACGTAGAGCGTGGATCTCGCCGTGTCGACCACCAGGGCATGGCGCTGCTCCGGTTGCATCTGTACCACGTAGCGCGGCACGAGGTCGACCGGTTGCTGCTGCTGGATGCGCGCCAGCCGCGCGCGTGCTTCCTCGCGCAGCTCCTCGAGCCGGTAACCGGGCGCGCCCGCCGCATTGCCCACCGTGGTGAGCGGCCGTGCCCGGGCGAGCAGCAGGTCGCCCTTGATCAGGTGCGCCAGCCGGAAATTGGGATAGCCCTGGATGACCTTGTCGATCCCGGAGACGGCGGCATCAAGCCGCCGGTTGCCGAGGTCCTGCAGCGTCCTGGACAGCAGCGCTTCGGGCCCGGTGGCGGCGTGCCGCCCGTTGATCGACGGGGCGGGTACAGCGGGCGCCGCGGACACCGCCTGTCCCGAGCGGCCGTTCATGACGAGCGCGCCGGCGCAGACGGCCGCCACCAGCAGCGTCGCGGACGCGTAGCGCAGCGGGCGCGAATCGAGCAGCTTGCGCAGCTTCAACCGCCGACCCTTTCCTGCTGGATGAGCCACTTTTCTCCGGCTTTGACCATCACCAGCGTCTTGGTGCTGGAAACG
>JBGQGU010000088.1:0-9213 GCA_041497655.1 Gammaproteobacteria bacterium | reverse complement strand
GCCGGCCATGGCGCAGAGGAAGGACTGCGAGGAACTCAAAGGCGAAATCGACGCCAAGATCAAAAAGAACGGGGTCAAGGCGTTCACGCTCGACATCGTCCCCAATGAGCAGGTCAAGGAAGGCGCCCGCAATGTCGTCGGAAGCTGCGATGGCGGGACGAAGAAAATCGTCTACAAGCGCGGCGACTGAGCCGCCCGGCAACGTCGCAAGCAAGCGCCGGCGCGGGTTCGCGCCGGCGCGGGGGTGCATCACTCGATCGTCCACTCGTGACCGTACTTGCGGCAGCGCACATCGCGCGCTGACGGGGCGGATCCGGCGCCTTCACCCTCCTCCGCATGGCGCGCACTGGCGCGCGCACCGGTCACTTCGATGATGCCGTAGGCCGGGCAATTCCCGCAGGTCGACCGCCCGCCGACGTGCAGCTAACGCCTCGCGGCAGCGATTTCATCCTCGTTTGCCTGCACCCATCTTCGATTTCATTGTTCTTGGATCTCTTGGCGTTCCTGGCGGTTCGATTCTTCAACGGCGCCACGCGTAGATCAGCCGCGCCACCGGTGCGAGCAAGCCGAAAATGCCAATGCTGCCAAAGGCAAGCCCCCAGGCTAAAAGACTGCGGTTGCCGCCGGCAAGGTCGAGCACGGCGCCGAATACCAGCGGGGCAAAGACAGCGGAGCTGAAGCCCACGAAGGAATAGATCGCCATCGTCGCACCGCGCTCGTCGGGATGGGCGGAGGCCACTGCGCCGGAGGTCAGCGCGGCGGAATCGCCGAGCATCAGGCCGTAATGCACGCACATGATAAGGAACACCAGCAGCCACGGCAGCGCGGCGGTGTAGCCCAGCATGCACGCGAGGAAGCCTGATGCGGTCATGAAGGTGAAGATCGCGCGCGTGCGGCCGAAACGGATCGCGAGCTCGTTGCCCGAGACGCTCATCACCGGCCCCAGCAGGTTGATGAGGGCGGCAAGCGTGGCGGCGCCCACCAGCATGGGTGCATCCGCCGGCTGCAGCGACGCGGTGAAGACGAGAAAGGCCACCATCCACGAGCGCTGGCCGAACAACTCGTAGTTGTGCGCCGAGTAGCCGATGATGTAGGGCAGCGTCCTGCGGTTCCTCAGCACCGGCCGGAAATCGAGCAGCGCCGGCGCCGGCTGGCCCGCCGCGCGCGTGCGTCCGCGGGGCATGAAGAGGTTGACCAGAACCGCCGCGATCACCGGCCCGGCCGCGCCGTAGGCGAACGCGGCCTGCCAGCCGTACGCCGCTCCGATCCCGCCGCACGCCAGGATGGAGACAGTCGAGCCGATGCCGAAGCTCGAGGTATAGAAGGCAACCGCGCGCGATTGCCCCGACCCTTCGAGCTGGTCCGCGAGCATCTTCAATCCCGGCATGTAGCTGCCCCCCAGGCCGGCGCCAATCAGGAACTGGAAGAGGAGCGCGCTCGCGAGCCCGCCGGCGAACAGCATGAAGCCCGCCGCGCCGAGGCACGAGGCGAGGCAGGCGATGAGATAGACGCGGCGGGAGTCCACGCGGTCGGTGAGGCTGGTGAGGACCGGAGTGGCCGTCACATAGCCGGCGTAGTAAATGCCGCTCACCAGCCCCGCCTCGGAATTGGAAAGCCCCCACTCGCGCTGCAGCGCCGGCAGCAGCGTGGTGTACGCCGCGAAGCCGGTCATGCTGAAAATCTCCGCACCGCACATGAGCAGCATGAGCGGCACCGGCGTCAGCTGGGAATGAGTCGAACTCATCTACACATCAGTCACGCACTATCAGATGGCACCCGCCTTCTTGAGCAGCTCGGCAATCGCCTCCGCCATCCTGCGGTAGCCCCTGGCGTTGGGATGGATGGGATCGGCTTTCAGCTCGAGCTGGTACATGACGTCGGTTACGACCTTGCCCTCATAGGGGATGCCGAACTCCTTCGCCAGCTCGCCGTAGAACGCCGGCGCGCTCGCGATGAGCGCGGGCTTCGGCACGCCCACCAGCACGACCGCTATGCCCCGTGCCTTGATCGCCCTGATGATCTCGCGCAAATTTTTCCTGACTTGCGCCTCGTCCATCCTGCGCAGCAAGTCGTTGCCGCCAAGGCACACGATCATGAGGGCTGGGCGGTGCTCCTCGATCACCTGCGGCAGGCGCGCGAGCCCCTGCGCGGTGACTTCTCCCGGCACCCCGGCCCTCACCACCTTGCGGCCGATCAGCTGTCCCAGCACGACGGGGTAGCTTTCGGTTTCAGCTGCGCCCGTGCCGTAGGTCAGGCTGTCGCCGAAGGCGACGATGACCTCGTTCGGCCCGACCGGGGCAACGCGGGGCACCTTCTCCCCACAGCTCGCGACCACGAGAGCAAGCACCAGGGCGAATGCAAGCCTCTTCATGATTGGCGAGTCAATAGCGCGAGCTGTAATCGGAACACCAGGCATCAATGGTTCAATTCAAGGAGTTGATAAGGAAACGCGGGCGATAAACGCCCGCGTTTCCTCAGCGCACTGATCGGCATCGCTGGCCGCGACGTGATAGGAATCTCCGGGCAGTACCAGCAGCTCCGAGCGCGGGATCCTCTGCTGCCATGCGCGCACTTCCGCGACCGAGCCGAGCCCACTGCCCTCGGTCGTGATGACGAGCGTCGGGCAACGGATACGCGGTAGCGCATCCGTGATATCGGCGTCAGCGATGGACGGCATGAAGCCCGCCTGGGTGGCCACGGCGGTCCGGCCCATGAACCGAATCCACCATTCCACCCCCGCGGAAGGAAACCGGCTGCCGAGCCGGCCTGCCATGGTGCGGCGCGCCCAGTGCTCGACGCCCCTGCTTTCGAATTCCTCGATGAGTTCGGGGCGCCGTCCGACGCCGCGACGGGGCGGCGGCGTTCCCACGACGGTGAGAGTCAGCACCCGGTCGGCGTGGCGCGCGGCGAAATAGCGGGCGATGGTTCCGCCGATTTTCGCGGCGACGACGTGGAAGCGGGCGACGCCGAGGGCGTCCATCAGGGCGATGGTGTCATCGCAAATGCGATCGAGCGTCCAGGGGAAATCGCGCGGCATCGGGGTGGAAGCGCCGAAGCCGCGCATGTCCGGGCGCACCACGCGGTAGTGGCGCGCGAGGTGCGGCACCCAGCCGAACCACGCAGCGCCGCTTTCGGCGTTGCCGTGGAGCATGAGGATCGACTGCGGCTCACGCCACGGGTCCGTGTAGTCGTCCACGACGTAGTGGAGCTCGCAGTCGGCCGCTACCCGTTGGGTGGGCATGATGATATTCGCGTCCGTTATATCCTGCGCCGGCGCAGGTCGCGCACGATTTCCCGCGCGGCGTTATGCCCAGGCAGCCCGGACACGCCGCCGCCGGGGTGCGCGCCCGCCCCGCACAGATAAAGCCCTCGCACCGGCGCGCGGTAGTTGGCGTGTCCCAGCACCGGCCGCGCGCTCCAGATCTGGTCGAGCGTCAGCGCGCCATGAAAGATGTCGCCTCCGGTCAACCCGAACTCGCGCTCGAGGTCGAGTGGCGACAGGATCTTGCGTCCCAGCACGGCGCCCTTGAAGTTGGGCGCGTAGCGCGTGACGGTGTCAATCACGTGGTCGGCGGCCGCCTCCCTGATCTCATCCCAGTGGAGCTTGTCGGGCAGCTCGTACGCGAAGTGCTGGCAGAACAGGCTCGCCACGTGCTTGCCGGGCGGCGCGAGCGTGGGATCCACGGTGGACGGGATCAGCATCTCGATGATCGGCGCGCGCGAGCAGCCGTGGGTGCGCGCGTCGAAGTACGCCCGCTCCATATAGGCAAGCGAGGGCCCGATGATGATGCCCGACTGATGATGCATCTGCAGGTGCCGGCCGGGAAGACAGCTGAAATCCGGCAATTCCGACAGCGCCACGTTCATGCGGAAGGTCGCTGAGCCGCACTTGTAGCCGCGGATGCGCCGCAGAAAGTCCGCGTCGAGCGCGGTCTCGTCCACGAGCTTGAGGAACAGCAGCCGGGGATCGACATTGGCCACGACGCAGCGCGCGCCAATCATGCTGCGATCGGCAAGCTGCACGCCTTGCGCACCGCGGTGGTCGACGCATACTTTGTGCACTTCGCACCCGGTGGTGATCTCGACACCGCGCTGCTCCGCCTCCTTCGCCATCGCCTGCGTGATCGCTCCCATGCCCCCCACTGCGTGGCCCCACGCGCCGCGCCTGCCGTTGACCTCCCCGATCACGTGGTGCAGCAGCACGTAGGCGCTGCCCGGCGCGTACGGGCTCGCGTAGTTGCCGACCACCGCGTCGAACCCGAAAGCCGCCTTGATCGCGTCTGACTCGAACCAGGCGTCGAGCAGCTCGCCCGCGCTCTTGGTCATGAGATCGAAGAAGTCGCGGCGCGCGGTCATGCCGGCCTTGCGCATCCGGTAGCCGACGCGCAGCGCAGCGAGCACATCGCGCGCGCTGCCACCGACGTTGGGCGGCGTCTCGAGCAGGAGATCGCGCAGCACGCCGCCCGCGCGCTCGAGCATCGCATAGTAATCGGGCAGCCGCTCGGCGTCGCGCGCGGAGAACCGCAGGAGCTCGGTCTGGGTCTGAGCGAGCGCGTTGCCGACCTTGAAATAAGCCGTGTCGGAGAGCGGCAGGAAATTGGCAAGCGGCCGCTCGATGATCTTCAGGCCGTGCTCGGCGAGCCGCAGGTCGCGGATCACCTTGGGGTGCAGCAAGCTCACCGTGTAGGCCGCGGCGGAATTACGAAAGCCGGGGAAGAACTCCTCGGTGACTGCCGCGCCGCCCACCACCGAGCGGCGCTCGATCACCCTGACCCGGTACCCCGCGCCGGCGAGATAGCAGGCGCAGGTGAGCCCGTTGTGGCCGCCCCCGACGATGAGCGCGTCGTACGGTTTGTGATTCGGCATGGGCAAGAGTGGCGCGCTCGGCGGGATTCGAACCCACGACCCTTGGCTTCGGAGGCCAATACTCTATCCTCTGAGCTACGAGCGCGTGCGGGCGCAATCTTATCACAGCGCCCCGCCACTATCGCCCCGAAATCAAGGTTTTACCCGCTGATCGCGGCGCGTTAAGCTATAATTCCGTCCGCACCAACAGCCGCATCGTAGCCATGGCCGAGATCGACGTTGAACAACACTCCTCGCCGATCAAGACGCCCCAGCAGCTCTTGATCGTCGTGCTGCTCGCATTCGCGGTGCCGATCACCCTGATCGTGATGCTGACGCAGCTCGTCACCAGCGGCGGGGATCTGAGCAAGGGCGATCCCGCGCTGTCCGACGCCGACGTCAACGCGGCGGTGGACTACATGGTTGGTCTTGTGAAGTGACGCGCGACTCGTGGCTGGTGACCGGTAAGGCGCAGCTCACGCTGCGCCTTTTTGTTTTCCCCATCACTCATCACCCATCACCCATCACGCTTCTCTAAGATGGCGACGATAGCGATAGGCGACGTCCAGGGCTGCTACGACCAGTTGGTGCGGCTGCTCGAGCGCGCCGGCTTCGACGAGCGGCGCGACGTGCTGTGGTTCGTCGGCGATCTCGTCAACCGCGGTCCGCAGTCGCTCGCTACGGTGCGCTTCGTGAAAGGGCTTGGCAACCGTGCGGTCACGGTGCTCGGCAACCACGACCTCAATCTGCTTGCGGTAGCGGAAGGCGTCCGCAAGCCGCATCGCGGCGACACCGACGGCGATGTACTGGTCGCGCCCGACCGCGACGAGCTGCTCGCATGGCTGCGGCAGCGGAAGATGATGCACGCCGAAAACGGCTTTGCGATGGTGCATGCCGGACTGCTCCCGCAGTGGAACATCTCCCAGGCGCTCGCGCTCGCGCGCGAAGTGGAAGAAGCGCTCTCGGGACCCGGTTACCGGCAATTCCTGCGGGACATGTATGGCAACGAGCCCGCACGCTGGCGCGACGATCTCGCCGGCGCTGACCGCCTGCGCATCATCGTGAACGCCATGGCACGCATGCGGCTCACCAGCCCCGACGGCGCACTTGAGCTCGGTTACAAGCTAGGGCTTGACGGCATGCCGCGGGGCTACGCGCCTTGGTACGACGCACCCAATCGCGCAAGCCGCGGCACCACGATCATCTTTGGCCACTGGGCCGCGCTCGGGTTGATCGTGCGCGAGGATGTGGTGTGTCTCGATAGTGGGTGCGTCTGGGGGCGCGCGTTGAGCGCGCTGCGGCTGGAAGACCGCCGGCTGTTCCAGCTGGATTGCCCGGAACTGGAAGGAACAGCGTCCGAACAATGAGCGGGCGCGTCAGCGCGTGACACGCGCGGTGCGGCCGTCGGACACGACGCGCACGCGGTCGCCCGGTTTGAACGATTCTTTGTTGGCGGACTGGGTGACGGCGATCACCCGCCCATCGTCGAGCTTCACGGTGATCTCCAGACCCGGCCGCGTCGCGCCTTGTTCCGCCGCTTCCCCCGCGACCACGCCGGTGACCGTCCCGATCACTGCGCCCACGGTCGATCCGCGCCCGCTGCCGACGCTGCCGCCGACGGATCCACCGATCACCGCGCCAGACAGCGGCCCGACTCCGGTGCGTGCGCTGTCAACCTCGACTTCGCGCACGCTCTCCACCACGCCGGGATATTCTTTCTGCTCGGCCTGCTGCTGCGGGGCGCGGCGCGCGCCGGCATCGTCGTCACCCAGCGTGCTCGCGCAGCCCGCCAGCAGCCATGCCGCGAGCACTATCGTGACAGGAAACCATCTCATCTTCTGCCGCCCAGATGCCTGACGGGTGACTCGTGACCTGGTCACTGAATCCTTGATCCTAAATCTTTTGGCGCTCACCATGGCCTTACGCCAAAAGATTCCTTGTAGCGCTGTGCGACCTCGTCGCGCGTGAAGCGGTGGTTCTGGCCGCCACGTTGCGCGATCTTGATCGAACCGAGCAGCGACGCGAGCCGCCCGGTGACCGGCCAGTCGAGGCCGCCCGCGATGCCGTAGAGCAGGCCGGCGCGATAGGCGTCGCCGCAGCCGGTCGGGTCCACCTCCCGTTCCGGCCTGACGGGCGGGATCTCGATGCTCCGGCCGTTGGTCATGACGAGCGAGCCGCGTGCGCCGAGCGTCACCACCAGCGCCTTCACCATCCTCGCCAGCTCCTCGAGCTTCCTGCCGGTGCGGTCCTGCAGCATCTGCCCCTCGTAATCATTGACCGCCACATAACTCGCCTGGTTCACGAATTCGGCGAGTTCCGCGCCGTTGAACACCGGCAGGCCCTGTCCGGGGTCGAACATGAAAGGGATGCCGGCGGCTTGGAACTCGCGCGCGTGCTGCAGCATGCCTTCCCGTCCGTCCGGCGCGATGATGCCGAGCTCCACGCCCTTCGCCTCGTGAACGTGGTTCTCGTGAGAGTGGTTCATCGCCCCGGGGTGGAACGCCGTGATCTGGTTGTCGTCGAGATCGGTCGTGATAAACGCCTGGGCGGTGAAGGTGTTGGGGATCTTGCGGATGTGCTGCTGTGCCAGGCGCAGTTTTTGCAGCCGGTAGTCGTACGGCTGGTAATCGTCCCCCACCGTGGCCATGATGAGGGGTTCCCCGCCCAGCATTTTGAGGGAATAGGCGATGTTGCCGGCGCAGCCGCCGAACTCGCGCCGCATGTCGGGCACCAGAAACGCGACGTTCAGGATATGGAGCTGCTCCGGCAGGATGTGGTTCTTGAAGCGGTCGCCGAACACCATGATGGTGTCGTAGGCGATCGAGCCACAGATGAGCGTGGGCATGGCAGCTCATTACGAGAATTTCGTGAGATTATAACCGCGCGCGATAATATCCGGTCCCATAGAGCCCCGCTCCACAAAGAGGCGCCTTCGCGCCAGCTCAACTTCAATTCAAGGAGAACCCCATGCTGAAGGAATTCAAGGAGTTTGCGGTGCGCGGCAACGTGGTGGACATGGCAGTCGGCATCATCATCGGCGCCGCCTTCGGCAAGATCGTGGACTCGCTGGTGAAGGACGTCATCATGCCGCCGATCGGGCTGTTGCTCGGCAAGGTGGATTTCTCCAACCTGTTCGTGGTCATGAAGCAGGGCGCTCAGGCCGGCCCCTACCTCACGGTGGAAGCGGCGCAGAAAGCCGGCGCCGTAACGTTCAACTACGGCGTATTCCTGAACACCGTGATCTCGTTCGTGATCGTCGCGTTCGCGGTGTTCCTGCTGATCCGCGTGATCAACCGGCTCAAGATGCAGGAGGAAAAGAAGCTCGCCGCGACGCCGGAAGAGGTCGTGCTGCTGCGTGAGATCCGCGACGCCTTGAGAAAGTGAGGCGTCAAGCGAAGAAACGTCGAGCAACGGGGTGGTTGCGAGCCACTTCACGATTCACTTTGTGACCTCGCCCACCATTTTCGAGTACGCCGCCGCATCGAGCAGCTTGCCCAGCTCCAGGGGGTTGACTGGCCGGATGCGGAACAGCCAGGCGGCGTAGGGATCCTGGTTCAGCCGCTCGGGGGCGTCGGCGGCCGCCTGGTTGATCGCGACGATCTCACCCGCAACCGGCGCCGGGATGTCGGAGGCGGCCTTGACCGACTCGACCACGGCGCAGTTCTCGCCCCGCTTCACCTTGCGGCCGATTGCGGGATGCTGCACGAACACCACGTCGCCGAGCTGTTCCTGCGCGTGGAAGGTGATGCCCACCGTCGCGGTGCCATCGGCTTCCATCCGAACCCATTGGTGCGTGGCGGCGTATTTCAAGTTTTCCGGGACTGTCATGCTCTCTGCGTTAAGGCGTGATTCGTGAATCGTGATTCGTGAGTCGACTCAGTCAACACGTGAAAAACGTGCAATTCGCCTTTTCGAATCACGATTCACGAATCACGACTCACGCCGTTCTGAATTCACGGCTGCGGCGCAGTCAGCAGGTCAAGGCGGAAACCAGCGGGGCTGAGATCGCCGGTGTCGAGATCGAGCCGGATGGTGATCTCGGCGTTGGCGGGCATGCCCGCCGTGACGTCCTTGCCGCGTTCCAGGTACTCCTTCGGCAGGAACACGCGCCGCGCCAGCGTGTGCTCCTTGGTGTTGGTGAGCACGAGGTCGAGCGCGGGATAACCGAGATCGTGCCCGGCGTGATTACGCAGCGTCGCGGTCAACTGGATGAGCCCCGGCCGCGCCGGGTCGGTCGCCTGCAGGTCGGACGCCTCGATCGCGATCTGCCGGGGGCTCTGTGGCGGCAGGACCTTGCACTGCAGCGCGTCGCACAGCTTCACGAGATAGGGTTTCAGCCCGGGGTATTGCACGGCCAGGTCGGCGCGG
>JBGQGU010000087.1:0-9217 GCA_041497655.1 Gammaproteobacteria bacterium | reverse complement strand
TGGAAGCGCTCTGGATGACAGAAAAGGGCGTGCCGCTGGTGCTGTTCGCGATTCCGAATGCGGAGAAGCGGCGCAACGACTTCGCGATTCAAATCCCGAAAGGCGCGAGCTTGATCCTCAAGCACGATCCCGACGCGGAGCTGAAGGGCATGGATGCCTTTGCACCCGACACGCCGCCCGTGGCCCCGGTGTTCTTCGCGTTCCGCGTGATGGTTGGCATGGGCATGCTGATGATCGCGCTGTCGTGGCTGGGTGCATGGATGATGCGCAATGGCGCGGCTCCTCCGCGATGGCTCTTGTGGACATTCGCCGGATTCACGTTCTCCGGCTGGATCGCGACGCTCGCGGGCTGGTTGGTCACCGAGATCGGCCGGCAGCCGTGGCTCGTCACCGGTCTGCTGCTGACGGTGGATGCGGCGGGGCCGGTGAGCGGCGCGCAGCTCGGGGCGAGCCTGACCGGCTACATACTGACCTACGGGGTGATGCTGGTCGCCTACATGCGGGTGCTCACGCACCTCGCCGGCAAAGGCAGCGGTCTTGAGCCGCGGCCCGCGACAGCAATGGCCCTGAGCGCTGCCCCATGACGCTCGATCTCCCGGTCATCTTCGCGGTCCTCATGGGCGTGGCGGTCCTTGCCTACGTCGTGCTCGACGGCTACGACCTCGGCGTCGGAATGTTGATGCCGGCGGCCGATGCGCGCGAACAAGACGTGATGGTTTCCTCGATCGGTCCGTTCTGGGATGCCAATGAGACCTGGCTCGTGCTCGGGGTGGGGCTCCTGATGGTCGCATTCCCCGCTGCGCACGGCGTGGTGCTGACCGCCCTCTACCTGCCGGTGGTGGTGATGCTGATCGGGCTCATGCTGCGCGGCGTCGCCTTCGAGCTTCGCGTGAAGGCCGAGGGCTGGCGCCGCGAGCTGTGGAACTGGCTGTTCTGGTTTGGCTCGTTCGTCGCGTCGCTCGCGCAGGGGTTGATGCTGGGCTCCTATATCACCGGCTTCGAGCCGGGTTTCGGCTATTTCCTGTTCTCGCTCGTGGTCGCCGGCGGCGTCTGCGGCGGCTACGTGCTGCTCGGCGCGACCTGGCTCATCTGGCGCACCGAGGGCGCGTTGCAGCGGAAAGCGATCGGCTGGACGCGCTGGGGCCTCCTGTGGGTCGCGCTAGGCGTGGCGCTGGTGAGCATTGCAACGCCGCTTGCAAGCGAGACCGTGCGCGACAAGTGGTTCGATTTCCCGCGCACGCTCGGGCTCATGCTGCTGCCGCTGGCGAGCGCCGCGGCGTGGCTCTGGGTCTGGCGCGTGTCCGGCCGCATCCGGAGCGGAGAATCCGTTCCCGACTGGGTGCCGTTCGCTGGCGCGGTCACGATCTACACGCTCGCTTTCCTCGGCCTCGCCTACAGCATCTTCCCCTACGTCGTAATGGACCGGATCACTATCTGGCAAGCTGCGGCGCATCCGTCCTCACTCAAGGTCGTGCTCATCGGTGCGCTCATCGTGCTGCCGTTCATCATCGGCTGGACAGCGTACGTCTACCGGGTCTTCCGCGGCAAGGCGACCGGGAAGCTTTACGAGTAGCGGCGCAGCTCAACAGGAGATCCCGGGCTGTCGTCGCGATCACGGGTTACCGGCCAGCAGCCTGTCGGACTTAGACAGTCCGCCAGGCTGCTATAAGCAAAACCGCCCCACTTCTTCCCGATAATGTTCACATCACAGTCCAATGGCCTCGGGCAACAGGCGCGGGAGCGTGTTTCAGGAGTATTTCTTGACCGCATCTCCGTATTCATTCTCGTGGCGGTTTTGCCTAAGGAGTCTGTCGGCCTCAAGTCCGACAGACTCCTAGGCTGTTTGAACCCCGTGGGGCGCCCGGGGGGTCCCGCCAAACAGCACGGAATATATGCACGTGGCATCTGAATGCTTGACTTGCGGCCGTCTCAGGCGAACACTACCGGCACCGGCACCGCACCTTCCCGCATGACCATTGGAGGGTGTGCCCGGAGAGAGCGGTATCGGCGGCGGCATAGGAAAGCAGTGTTGAATGTTGAGTGTTAAATGTTGAGTTCAAGGCCCGACCGCGTTTAACTCAAAATTCAACATTCAAAACTCAGCACTCTTCTAAAAGGAGGACACATGGCTACTAAAGGCTGGCGGACGGAAGACTGGATGGCCGTATTCCTGGGGTTCCTCATCATCGTGGTGGTCCTCGCCTTCTTCAACACGAAGGCGGTCGACCTGCGCAACGCTGTCTCCACGTTCCGGTGGACTACCCACGAGCAGGTCGCTGCGCGCGCCCCGGGGTGGATCGGGACGCTCAATGGCATCTCTAAGGAGGCCGAAGCCAAAGGCCAGAAGGACGTGGCTGCGCTGAGCGTGGCGCTCAAGGAAGCGCTCGAGAAGAACGACCGCAAGGCGATCGACTCCGCCGCGGCGAAACTGGCGAAGATCGGCGGCAAAACCCTGGCCGGAGCGCTCGCAGGGGAAATCCGCGGGCACTCGAGCGCAGTTGCCGAGACTCGCGTCTTGACCTGGGACAACCTGTCGAAGGTTGTGTACGTGGGGATCATCTACCTCGTCCTCGCCGCGCTGGGTTTCGCCCTGCTGGGCGGACGTGTGGGACCCTTCCTCATCGGTTTCCCGGTTGTCTTCGCTCTTGCCTGGCTGTCCCGTTTCCTCGCGGGGAACGGCACGTTCATTGATTGGGGAATCGAGTACGTCATCTTCGCGTTGTTCATCGGGCTCCTGATCAGCAACACGATGGGCACGCCCGCGTGGCTCAAGCCCGCCGTCCAGACGGAATACTTCATCAAGACCGGGCTGGTGATCCTCGGCGCGGGCCTGCTGTTTCTCGAGGTCCTTCAGGCCGGCGTCCTCGGCATCCTGCAGGCGCTGCTCGTGGTGTTCGTCATCTGGTACGCGTGCTTCTGGCTGTGCCGGAAGCTCAAGGTTGACGACGATTTTGGCGCCATGCTCTCGACCGCCGTCTCGATCTGCGGCGTCTCGGCGGCCATCGCCGCGTGCGGGGCGATACAGGGCGACAAGAAAAAACTCTCCTACGTCACCTCGCTGGTCCTGATCGTCGCCGTCCCGATGATGGTGATCATGCCGTGGATCGCCAAAGCGACGGGGATGAACGAGCTCGTCGCGGGGGCATGGCTGGGCGGCACGCTCGACACCAGCGCCTCGGTGGTGGCCGCCGGCGCCCTCATCAGCGAGGCGGCGATGAAGACGGGGGTCATCGTCAAGTTCTCGCAGAACGCGCTGATCGGAGTGGCGGCCTTCATCCTCGCGATCTGGTGGACCGTCAAGGCGGGCGCGGCCAGCGGCCAGAAACCGAGTGCGGGCATCATCTGGGAGCGCTTTCCCAAGTTCGTGCTGGGATTCATCCTGGCCTCGGCCATCTTTTCGTTCCTGCTCCCCGCCGACATGGTGAACGGCACCAAGAGCGCGCTCGGCGAACTGCGGGTGTGGTGGTTCGCCATGGCGTTCGTCTGCATCGGGCTGGAGACGCGCTTCGTGGACCTCGCCGGGATGGGACAGGGGCGTCCCGCGCTCGCTTTCCTCGGGGCCCAGGCGATCAACGTTTTCTGGACGCTGTTGCTCGCCTACCTGCTGTTCGGCGGGGTCATCTTCCCGCAGCCGGACATCAAGTAAGGGCGTAAAGGTGCGCATGCGCGAAAGGAGCAGGAACCTCAGCGCCGCTTGAGCAGCGATCGGCTGCATCAGGACACAGTGGAGCGCGCGCCGGCCACGCTGCGCGTGATGAGCGGGTTGCTCTCGCTCTTCACGCGGGCAAGGGAGCTCCGGACTGTGTGGGAAGTCCGGAAGGCAGCGAGAAAGTCGTACCTCGCCGGCACCGCGCACTTTTTTCCCTACCACTTCAGACAGTCCCTGCGCTGGCACCTGAACCGCGCCGAAACGGTCCTGCTCGAGGCACCGCTCGATGAGAGGACCATGAGGCGGGTCGTCGAGAGCGGCTCGGCGACGGGCGTCGGCCGCTCCCTCGCCGAAGCGCTCGACACGGCGACCGTGCTCAAGATCAACGCCGAATTCGGGGCCCCCGCCCCGGCCTTCAGCGTGCACCCGTTATACCACGAGATTTTTGGCAGCAAACCGGGATCGCAGTTGTGCGTGCAGATCCAGGGGCTCAAGCCGTGGATGGGCTTCTTCCGGATCTGGATTCACTATCTTCAGTCGCATGGGTGGAACTACCGGATGGACCTAGACACCGTGCAGGCCGCCGCCGATCTCGGCAAGCCCATGCACTTTCTCGAAACCATCGAAGAGCAGATCGCCGCCCTGGAGGGGGTGCCCCTCGCGCGGATCCTGGAGTTCCTGGGGGCGGTGGACTGGACGGAGTACCGGCGCGAGTATGTGCGACACTTTCTTGCCGGATCACTGGACGCGCTCGCGGCGACGGCCCGGGTATTCCCCAGCTACTGCGAGTCGGTTCTGGACCACCGCGACCCGGTCCTCCATGAGCGGATGCGCCCTCACCTGGAGCGCGGCAACGCCATCGCGTTCATCGGGATTCTTCACTGCCCGCGGATCATCGACTTGCTGCGGGCGGACGGGTATGAGGTCAATCCCGTATCAGGCGACGACGAGCCGCAAGATCAGCGGCCAGCCTGAATCATGACGCGGCACCTTGGCTGATCGCTGAAAGCTGAGAGCTGTACGCTCTTATGCTGCGGCACTTGCCGCCGCCGTCGCCTTCTTGGAGGCCGCGTGCGAGCCGACCGTCGGGTACGGATAGAGCATGTTGAGCGCGATGCTCTGGTTCGCGGTCTGCACGATGCGGACGTGCTCGCGCTTAAGCTCCCGCGCGTGGCGGCAGCCGCAGGAGTGCGCGATCATGTCGATTTCCTTGTTCATGTTGCGGGCATAACTCGCCACCCGCAGGTACTTCTCCTCCACCACCAGCCCGCGCTGCAGGCGTTTGTTGTGGGTGGTGACGCCGGTAGGACAGGTGTTGGTATGGCAGCGCAGCGCCTGGATGCAGCCCAGCGAGAACATGAAGCCGCGCGCGGTGACCACGAAATCCGCACCCACGCATAACGCCCACGCTGCGCGCGCGGATGTCACGAGCTTGCCGGCCGCCACAACGCGGATGCGGCCCTTGAGATCGGACTGCAGCAGCGAGTCCACCACGCGCGGCAGCGCCTCCGCGATCGGCAGCGCCATATGGTCCATCAATGTCTGCGGCGCAGCGCCGCTGCCGCCCTCACCGCCGTCGATGTGCAAGAAATCGGGTGCATACTCCTTGCCGCGCCGCAGTACCGTGTCGCACAGGTCGTTGACGAATTCCCAGCCGCCAACCGCGGTCTTGATGCCGACCGGCCGGCCGGTGAGGTCGCGCAGGCTGGCGACCTTGTCGAGCAGCTGATCCATGTTGGCGATGTCGTAGTGGCGGTTGGGGCTGATCGAGTCCTTGCCGGCCGGGATGCCGCGGATGTGCGAGATTTCCTCGGTCACCTTGCCGCCCGGCAGCACGCCGCCCTTGCCCGGCTTCGCGCCCTGCGAGAGCTTGATCTCGAATGCTTTCACGTGGCGCGCCAGCTCTCTCGCTTTCTCCGGCGAGAAGCTGCCGTCGACGTTGCGCATGCCGTACTTGGCCGTGCCCATCTGCATGACGATGTCGCAGCCGCCCTCCAGGTGATGGGGCGCGAGCCCGCCTTCACCGGTACTCATCCAGCAGCCGGCTTCCCGGGCGCCGCGCGAGAGCGACCGCACCGCCGGCGCGGAGATCGCGCCGAAGCTCATGCCGCTGATGTTGACGACGGAGCGTCCCTCCAGCGGGAATTTGCAGTAGCCGTCGCCGATCATGAGCGACGGCGTGGGCAGCCGGTCTTCCTCCAGAACCGGGAAGGGGTGGTTGACGAAAATGATCGAGCCCGGCTCGCGCAGGTCGTTGGTCGAGCCGAAGCCGATAATGCTGCCCTCCCCCTTGGCGAGCCGGTAGACGAACGAGCGAGTGGCCCGGTTGAACGGCATCTCGGAGCGGTCGCCCGAGAAGAAGTACTGCCGGAAATACCCGCCGAGATCCTCGAAGAAGAAGCGCAGCCGGCCGACGACCGGGAAGTTGCGCAGCACCGTGTGCTTCTTCTGGGTGACGTCGTGGATGATCGTGACGATCAGCCCGCCGATCAGCACGATCCCGAGTATCGTGCCGATGCCGTAAGACAGTACGCTCAGCATGCCGTCCATACCGTTGCCCGCGATGCGCTAAAATCGAAAAACAGCATCAGCTGCAGATAAACGCACATAAAAACGGACAAGATCAAGAACGAATAGACAGGATTAACAGGATTGACAAGATTCAATCAAAACCCGCCTTTTTTCGAATCTGATTCGGTCTAATCGTGTAAATCCTGTCCATTCGTCTTTACGCTACTTACTATAGAGGAAATCGGTGGAGCTGGCATCCGAGATCGAGCGCAATGTGGCCGCCGCGCTGGCCGAGGACGTGGGCAGCGGCGACCTCACCGCGCCGCTGACACCGGGCGACAAGACAGTACGCGCGGCGGTGACGTGCCGGAAGGAGGCCGTGATCTGCGGTCAAGCCTGGTTCGAGGCCACCATTCGCAGCCTCGATCCGCGCGCCACCGTCTCATGGCTGGCAGCAGAGGGTACGCAGGTCGCCGGCGGAACTCGAATCTGTGAGATACAGGGGCAGGCGCGCGCATTATTGACAGGCGAACGGACAGCGCTCAATTTTCTCCAAACCCTGTCTGCGGTGGCGACCATGACGCGCCGTTACGTAGACGCGGTTGCCGGGACCCGTGCGAAGATCGTGGACACCCGCAAGACCCTGCCGGGACTGCGCCTGGCGCAGAAGTACGCGGTGCGGGTCGGCGGAGGATCGAATCACCGCCTTGGACTGTACGACGCGATGCTGATCAAGGAGAACCACATCGCGGCGGCCGGCGGTATCCGGCAAGCCATCACCCTAGCGCGGAAACTGGCGGACACCGGGGCGTGGATTCAAGTCGAAGTCGAGAATCTCGATCAACTGAAGGAGGCCCTGAATGCTGGCGCAACCATGATCCTGCTCGATAACATGAGCCCGCACCGTATGCGCGAGGCGGTGAAGATCGCCGGCGACCGTGCCGAGCTGGAGGCATCTGGCGGCATTACCCTGGAAAACGTCCGGGCCATAGCCGAGACCGGCGTGCATCGCATCTCGGTCGGCGCGCTGACCAAGGATGTGAAGGCGGCGGATTTCTCGATGCGGTTTGAAACTTAGCCGCAGATAAACGCGCCCATTAGCCGGTCGGCGTCAAGTGTGCGAACGAAACTCTCGTGATCCTACACGATGTTTACACTTGTTCATCATCCGTTACCGCGCCCGTTTCTTCGCTTACCTAGGCTGCGAACCGAATCGCGCCATGCACCCATCGGGTTAAGGTGCCTTAGGGGTCAGACTCGACTTTCCGTCCGGCGAATCTTGGCAGGCCGGCCCATTCGCATGAGTTCAGATCGACGACCGGAAAGCGCCTCGATCCGCTGTTTGAATCGTTCGTTCCCCAGTGCCCAATTCTTGTTCGTCGCTTCACGAATCGCCTCGATGTCTACGCCTGAGAGCTGAGCGCGAAATAGTTGGCGGTAGGCTCTTTGCCGCTCCGGCCCCGAATTACCCAGCCGCTCATAGAGCTCGTGACGGCTAACCAGGACATCCGGAGCGCCTTGGGCATTTGCATGGTAGCTCGTCCAACGATACTCCCCAGGACGCGCCACTATCCCCGCCCGCACCGGATTGAGCTCAATATAGCGCATGCAGGTCAGCAAATACTGCTCGCTATCCACCACGGTAGCCCGATAGCGCCCTTCCCATAGCGTACCGCTGCGTTGATAGGCGCAGTTGAAGTATTGCACGTAGCGCCTGCCCACGGACTGCAGAACCTTGGGCAGGCTCGCTTTTTGCCGGGGCGTGGCGAGCAGGTGGAGGTGGTTCGTCATCAGCACGTAGGCGTGGATGAGCACCCCGTGTAGACGACTTGCTTGAACCAGGCAGTCCAGGAAGAAGCGGTAATCCGCTTCGCCGGCGAAGATCGGTTCGCGATTGTTACCCCGTTGAATGACGTGCAACACCTCGCCCGGAACGAAAAAGCGTGGCTGGCGGGCCATCGGCATCCTCCTCGATGCCTTAACGCGTCAGCCCGTCATTTGGGTACAGGAAAGTCGAGTCTGACCCCTAAGGCTCTCGGCACAGACCCTCGTCTTATCGGCAAGCTCAAGGCTGCTGCCGAGCAATCGTGCGTTGTGCTGCAGACACTGCGTGCGCCGCCTTGTGTCGAGATGCGATTTGAGGTGTGCTGACCTGAAGCGTACGTAAATCCGGGACAGACCACGTTTTCTGATTTCGCCAGCCGGGAATGGTGCGTCCCCGGTTTCGCGTCCCCGGTTTCCCGTTTCCCCGATCAGCTACCCGGTTTAATGTTGGCGATCTTGACTACTTTTTGCCATCTCGCGATTTCGCGCTTGAGCACTTCGCGGAGGCGCTCCGGAGAACCGCCTGCGGGCGTCAGACCTTCACCCGACATGCGCTCTTTCACGTCAGGCAATTGCACTACGCGATCGATCTCCCTGTTCCAGCGCGCGACGACGTCATTCGGCAGCGCCTTCGGTCCCAATATCGCGAACCACTGTGGGGCTTCATAATCCGGGACGGTTTCGCCTACCGTCGGAACATCGGGCGCGGCGTTGGAACGCTTGGCGGTAGTGACGGCAATGCCGCGCAGGCGGTTCGCTTTGACGTGCGGGAGCATTGGGGGCAGGCCGCCAAAGATGAGCTGAATCTGACCGCCGAGCAGGTCGTTCAGTGCGAGGCCGATGCCCTTGTATGGCACGTGCGTCAACCTGGCGCCAGCCATCTGGTTGAAGAGCTCGGTGACGAGGTGGTTGCTGCTGCCGGTGCCGCCAGTGCCATAGTTAAGCTTGCCGGGATTCGCCTTGTCATACGCGATCAGTTCCTTGATGCTCTTGACGGGAACCGATGGATGGAGCGTCACCATGAAGCCGGTCTCGCCAATCAGCGCGATCGGCACCATGTCGTTCAGCGGGTCGTAGGGCAGCTTGTAGACTGCCGCGTTTGCAGCGTAACCACCCTCCACCAGGATCATCGTGTAGCCGTCGGGGTTCGCCCTCACTGCGATTTCAGTGCCGATCATGCCGGCTGCACCCGGGCGATTGTCCACTACCACCGACACTCCGAACGATCCAGTG
>JBGQGU010000086.1:0-9247 GCA_041497655.1 Gammaproteobacteria bacterium | reverse complement strand
TCCATTTCCGTCCCCAACCGTAGGCGAGGAGGGGTTATCTGGAAAAACTTCATCCCAAATCCTCGGGGGGTTTTGCTGCTAGCGGCCTGTCGGAGCACCCCGTCCCACAGGCCGCTTGAGCGGCGCTCATGCGTTCTGCGCATGATACCACTTTGCAGTCAGCTCCAATCCTTGCGCGAGCGCGAAAGGAGGCCGCCAGTCGAGTTCGCGCCGTATCCGCGAGCTGTCCACCTGCAGCGAGCCGGTCAGGCGCGCGAACTCAGCGCGTTTTCCCGCGAGCGTCGCGCCGAGGCCGAGCGCCGCGAGCGGCAGCGACAGGAGACGCGGCTTCACGCCGAGCGCCCGCGCGAGCCCGCGCACGAGATCTGGCGTGGAGACGTCCTCGCCGTCGCTCACGAGATAAGTCCTGCCCGCGGCCTGCGGCGCGTCGAGCGCCTTGACGATGGCGCCGGCAAGGTTGCCGGTGTAGATGAAGCTGCGGCGGTTATCGACGGCGCCCAGCGGCAGCGGCACGCCGCGGGCGACGAGATTCATGAGACGCAGGAAATTCCCCTTGACGCCCGGCCCGTAGACGAGCGGCGGGCGCAGCACCACCCCCTCGAGGCCCGTCCCGGCCGCGATGCGGGCGAGCGCCTGCTCCGCCTCCCATTTCGAGACGCCATAGGCGTCCTCGGGGCGCGGCGCACCGTCTTCCGTGAACGGGCGCTCCTCCGTGCGCTCCCCGTTGACCTTCACGCTGCTTACGAACACGAGACGGCGGACGCCGCCAGCCGCAGCCGAGCGCGCGAGGCGCTCGGTTCCGGAAACGTTGATTTTCCGGTACTCGGCGAGCGGATCGGTCGCGGCCTCGCGCAGCACGTGGCTACGCGCAGCGAGGTGCACCACGGCGCTGACGCCCTCGAGCGCGGTGCGCCAATCCGTATCGAGGCCGATTTCGCCCACCGCCACGGCGTCGGGGAGACCGGGGACAGGCATGCGCACCGCCCTGCGCACCCTGCGGCCCGAAGCGGCGAGGACGTCGCACAACGACCGGCCGATGAAGCCGTTCGCTCCCGTGACCAGCACACTCAACTCAGAGCTCATCTAAAACTCGAAATAGATGAACTTTACCGGCCGGTTGAGCAGGACAAGCCCCCCAACCAGCAGCATGCCCGAAACCGCGCCGGCGGTGGCGGGGCTCTCAAGCCTGGCGCGCTCGCCGACGAAGCGCGCAAGGTGGTAGCCGATCACCGGGACGCTGAGCGCCAGCGCGTTGAGATGGGCGGCGTCGATCCGGAATTCATTCGTGATGTCGAGCATCCTTTGAATCACGACGGACGCAGTCGCAAAATCGGGCGCGCGGAACAGCACCCACGCCAGGATGATAACGATTTGCACCAACACATACCACGCCGCGCGGGCAAGGAACGCTCTCCTTGCGCGGTCGTCGAAACCGAGCAGCCGTTCAAGCACCAGGGCGGCGCCATGAATGCCGCCCCATACTACGAACGTCCAGTTCGCTCCGTGCCACAGTCCTCCGATCAGCATGGTCGTCATGGTATTGAGATGGGCGCGCGTCCTCCCCAGGCGATTGCCGCCGAGCGCCAGGATATACAGATAATCGCGCAGGAAGCGGGAGAGCGTGATGTGCCAGCGTTGCCAGAATTCCCTGAACGAAGCTGCGAGATACGGCGCGTTGAAGTTCACCGGCAGCTCGTAGCCGAGCAGCCGCGCCAGCCCGATGGCCATGTAGGAGTAGCCGGCGAAATCGCCGAAGATCTGGCACGAGAACAGGAAAGCCGTCACCCAGGCATCTCCCGAAGCGAGCCCCAGCACCCCGGCGGGCTGCCAGTCCGGATCGATCGTAATCGCGATCAGGTCGGCCGAGCACTTCAGGAAGAAGCCGATCGAGAACGCGAGCAATCCTCCGGTCCAATCGAAGCGAGCGGGCGCAAGCTTTTCTTCGAACTGCGGCATGAGCTGCAGGCAGCGCACGATCGGCCCCGCGATGAGATGCGGGAAAAAACTGATGTAACCGGCGTAGTCGATGAAACGACCGGGCGCGCATTTTCTCTGGTGAAGGTCGACATGGAAGCTGAGTATGTGAAAGGTGTAGAACGACAGGGCGAGCGGCGCCCACGTCGCCGCCCGCGGCAAGGGGATCCCGAGCGACTGAATGAGGAGAAAGTTGTAGTACTTGAAATAAAGCAGCACGCCGATGTTAAGGGCAACGGAGAAGGTCAGCAGCCGGTCGCGTCGTCGGCCGTCGGCGGCATAGAGGGCCCGGGCGAGCGGAAAATTGAGAACCAGCATCACGACGAACAGCGCCACGTCCGCCCCGCCCCACGAGAGGAAAAACAGCAGGCTCGCGGCGATCAGCACGCTTTTTTGCGCGGCGGCGATGCGCCGGAGGGCATAGTTGAGCGCGACGACGACCGGGAAGAAGAGGAAGAATGCGTAGTGGGTGTAGAGCATTGTCCGGCCCCTTCAGCGGGCGCGCGCGGATTCTCTGCTCAGGCGAAGAGCGCGCGCGACGAACTCGCGGGATGGCTCGGCGAGCTGCTCGGCCAGGCGCTCGCTCAGGATCCGCCGGCTTTCGCGGTCCACATGGATGTGATCCGCGGACCGGACGAGGCGCCAGTCGAGATCCACGTAGTCGGCGCCGAGCCGTTTCGCCGCCTCGCGCGCGAGTGCGGGGTTGTAGTTGTTAGCAGCCGGATTGCCGTTGCCGTACGGAATCGTGATGAACACGACCTGCAGTTCCCGCGCCTTCCAGTTCGCCAGGATTTCCCTGAAGTGTGGACTGTCGAGCAATTCGACTTGGAGCATTGCGTCTGGATGCGCCGGCGGCAGGGGGTATGCGCCGGGCGAGCGGTACTCGAGTCGGATCGCGCTGACGATATCCCCTGTTTCCGCATCCCGGTAGCCGCGCGGCAAGGCACGCGGCCCAAGGACGAATCCGTTCCGCTCGAATCGCAACTGCGGCAGCCCGACCGCGTCCAGGAAAGTATCGACCGTCGCCTTCAACCGGACTGAAGCGACCCGGGTTGCCGCCTGAAACCAGTCCAGGCGGAGTGCTTCGCGCGCATGGGCACTTGTGTCTTTGGAGAGCGTGTTGTCGTCCAGATTCAGGAGCAGCGTCTTGCGGTGCAAATCCAGCCGGTTGACGATGATGTTCGCGCCCATCACACCGTCTCCGCCACCGATTCCGAGGTTGAAGAATCGCAGGCCGTGATCCTTGAAGCGGCCGTTCAGGATCCGCGCTGACACGCCGAACAGCGGTTTCGAGCTTCCCAGGATCAGCACGTCGGCCCTGCGAACGGATCTCGACAGCCCCGATACGCCATGCGCCAGCTCCGCCCAAATTGCGTTCTCCTGGTACCAATCGACGTAAACGCCCGAGTGGGGAACCGAATACACGCTGCTCTTGTAGGGAGAGAACGCGAGCAGGCTGAGGCAGGCCAGCAGCGCCCCCAGAAATCCTGCCCAATATCGGCTACATCTGGTCATGAGGAGCGTCGAGCAACGCAGCGATCTTGCCGCGATCCGGCGCCCGCACCACTCCCTTCTCGGTAATCAGCGCCGTGACCAGCTCCGCGGGCGTGACATCGAACACGGGGTTGCGCACCGCGATGCCGGCCGGCGCCCACTCCACGCCGGCGTGACCGCGCACTTCCGATGCGCCGCGCTCCTCGATCGGAATCGCCTCTCCGCTCGCGAGCGCGGCGTCTATGGTGGAAAGCGGCGCCGCGACGTAGAAGGGGATGCGGTGCCGGTGTGCGAGCACGGCAATCATGTAGGTGCCGATCTTGTTGGCGACGTCGCCGTTGGCGGCGACGCGGTCGGCGCCGACGATCACGGCGTCGATTTCGCCGCGGCTCATCAGGTGCCCGGTCATGCTGTCGGTGACGAGCGTCACCGGGATTCCGTCCTGCTGGAGTTCCCACGCCGTGAGCCGGGCGCCCTGCAGGAACGGGCGCGTCTCGTCCACGATCACCGAGACGCGCTTTCCCGCCGCCACCGCGCTGCGGATTACGCCGAGCGCCGTCCCGTGCCCGGCGGTCGCCAGCGCGCCGGCGTTGCAGTGGGTGAGGACCCGCGCGCCGTCGGCAATCAGCGCCGCGCCGTGCGCGCCCATCGCGCGGTTCGCCGCGACGTCCTCTGAGAATATGCAGTGCGCCTCCTCGAGCAGGCGCGCGGCGATGTCGGGAGGCCGCGCCTGTCGTGCGCCGTCGACTACAGTCCTCACGCGCCGGAGCGCCCAGAACAAGTTGACGGCGGTGGGGCGCGAGGCGGCCAGCGCATCGAACGCGCGGTCGAGACTCGATGCGAATGCGGCCGGCGCGGCATCCCTCAGCCGCGCCGCCTCGAGGGCGATCCCGTACGCGGCAGCGCAACCGATCGCGGGTGCGCCCCTGACCACCATCTCCCGGATGGCGTTTGCAACTTCCTGCGCCGTCGCGCAGGCGACGAACTCGACGCGCGCGGGGAGCAGCCGCTGGTCGAGCAGCTCAAGCTTGCCTTCCCGCCAGCGCAGCGTCTCGAAGCTTGAGTGCTGAGTGCTGAGTGCTGAGTGCTGAGACATGAAGGATCAGCAGTCTATTTCCGCGACGAGCTGACGCAATGGCAAAGTGACGGAATGACGGCTCGATTCACGAATCACGATTCACGCTCTTGCCTTTCAGATGACTCGGTCATTGCCGCCGTCCACCGGCACCTGCGCGCCGGTGGTCTTGGCGAAGAGCGGGCCGCACAGCTCCGCTGCGAGCTCGGCCACGTCGCGGCTTTTCACCTCGACCTTCAGCACGTTGCGCGTCCGGTACTCGTCGACGGAAACGCCATAGTGTCCGGCGCGGGCGGACAGCACTTCGTCCGTCCATGCCGCGGTGTCGAAAACCGCGTTGGGGTGCAGCGTGTTGACGCGGATGCCATCCGCGCCCCATTCCAGCGCGGCGACGCGCGCGAGCTGGGTAAGCGCCGCCTTCGACGCTGAGTAGGCGGCCGCGCCGGGTCCCGGCGCCGCAACGTTCTTGGAGCCGATGATCACGACGCGCCCGCCATTCGGCGCGAGCTTGAGCAGGGGGTGGCATTCGCGCATGAGCGCGAGGTTGGCGTCGAGGTTGATACCCATCACCCGCCGCCATTCCTCCGCATCGAGCGCGTCGATCCGCCGGCCGCCGGGAAAGACGCCGGCATTCAGCACCAGCATGTCGAGCCCGCCGAACGCGCGCGCGCCGGCTTCCAGCGCGGCCACCACTTCACGCTCCGAGGTCACGTCGCACTTCAGCCCCAGAAGATCCGCGCGGCCATCCATCAGCCGCGTCACATCGGCGTTGATGTCGAGGCCGATCACGGCTGCGCCGCGCTTGAGCAGCGCTTCCACGCAGGCTCTTCCGATGCCCGACGCGGCGCCGGTCACGAGCGCCACTTCGCCCGCGAAGACCGGCGGCGCGCCCGCCTTTTTGAGCTTGGCCTGCTCGAGGTCCCAGTATTCGACGTCGAAGATGTCGCGCTCCGGCAGCGCCCGGTAGCCGCCGAGCGCAGTCGCCCTCAGGATGACGTCGATGGTGTGGTCGTAGATGTCGCGCACGATGCGGGCATCCTTCGCCGTGCGCCCGACGCAGCCCATGCCGAACGCGGGATCGAGGATGACCCGCGGCGCCGGGTCGAGCGGGGTCTTCGGCTCCTTCGCGGAAGAGGCGTGCCGGTCGAAGTACTCGCGGTAGGCCGCCGCAAAAGCCGCGACGTCGCGGCCCAGCATCGGCACGCGCTTGGTGCGGATCACATGATCCGGTGTCGCCGGCCCTTGCTGCGAGATCCGCGCCACGTCGGTGCGGCGCGCGAAGGCGAGATATTTCGGGTCGGAATGGGCCGCCAGCACGACCGGAAAGCCGGTGCGGGCGGAAATCTCCCGCCGCAGCCGCGCCAATTCGGTCCGCAGCGCCTGCGGGATGCCATCGGTTTTCGCTGCCGGCAGGTCCCATGCGCCATGGCGGGCGAGATAATCCTCGGCGCGCGCGACCAGTGCGATCATGCGCTCGTACGATTCCCGGGCGGTGGCGCCGAAGGAGAAGATGCCGTGATTCATGAGCACCATGCCGATGGTGCCGGGACGGGCTTCGGCCGCAAACTGGCGCGCGCAGTGGCGCGCGAGGTCGAACCCCGGCATCACGTACGGGACGATGACGGTGTCGGCCCCGTAGATGTCCCGAGCGCGGCGCTCGCCGTCGCGCGTGTTGGTGATGGCGAGCAGCGCGTCGGCATGCGTGTGGTCCACGTACTGGTAGGGCAGGATCGCGTGCAGGATCGCCTCGACGGAAGGCGCCGGCGCGCCCGCGCGCGTGACCTGGGTAGCAAGCTCGTTCACCATCTGCAGGTCGGTGAGGGCCTCGAGCCGGGCGAGCTTCACGAGATGCGCCATGCGCACCGGCGCGAAGCCGGGCGCCTCGATGGTCGCAAGATCCCAGCCGCTGCCCTTTACGTAGAGGATGTCCTCTTCCTCGCCGACGGCGTTGCGCTCCCTGACCTTGACGGAAGTGTTGCCGCCGCCGTGCAGCACCAGTGTGGAATCCCTGCCGAGCAGCCGGGAGGTGCAGACGCGCAGCTCCAGCTCGGTCCGGAAGCGGCCGGCTTCGGCGTCGTTCCAAAGGCTCTTCATCGCCTTCCCTCGGAATTCCCGCTACCAGCCGGGACGGCGCGCGAAACGCGATAGCGCCTGCCGCAACCTGCCGAGCCGCGAGGCGAGGAATGCGAGCTTCTGCCTGAGCGGCGCGATTTCCGCAGCGGATGGCAGCCGTGCCAGCTCTTCATCCCCCAGCGCAGCGAGGTCCTCGTGCCGCGTGCCGTAGAACCGCCCCCGGTAGCGCACGATATTGCGGCCATGGCAGCCGGTCTCGATGAGGATCGGCGTGTCCCAGAACGCCTCGCCCGACGTCGTGAGCGGGCGCCGGATGAACTCCTCTGCCCGCAGGGGGTACTGCACGCCATTGCCCCCGGGTGCGGTGTAGCCGAACGCCCGCATGAAATCCTGAGGCTGCTGCAGGAATTTCTGCATGGCAACCCCCGAGAGCTTTTCGCGGTGCGAACCGATCTGGCCCGCATTGAATGTGGCGCTCTCCGGGTCGAAGACCTGGGCGGCAAACGCGTCGGGCCGCCCGGGGACGTGGAGCTTGAGCTGCAGAGACCAGATCAGCCGGCGCTGGACCCCGTCATCGCCTCCGCCACGCGCGCCGACGAGTTCCTCGAACGAGACCGGAACGACATTGGAGAACTCGAGCCAGGGCACGAATCCCGCCATGCGGTCGCGGAACGATCCGAACAGCCACGGATCATCGATCAACGCCAGCAGGCGCTCCTCGAACGATTTGTTCCCGAGATAGCCGCCGAAGATCGCATTGCCGTCGCGGTGGTAGTAGTTGGCCTCGGAAACCAGGATGTCGAGCGGGTTGCGGTAGATGAAAAGCGCCGGGCTGGTGGCGAACGGATGGTGCCGGTTGCCGAACGGACTGCGGCGCACGGTATCGATGAAAAAGTCGGTCGCCCGGGTGTGTGAATTGGAGTACTCGACGCAGTACCAGTGACGGGGCCTTGGCCATTCGGGGCATACGATGCCCGCGTCGTAGCCGAAGGCCGTGGCGAGAGCGTAGAGCAGGTGCGTCCCGGCCTTGGGGATCGAGATCAGGAACAGCGGGCGCGCGTCGTGGGCGTGGCGAGTGCGAGGCGCGACGACGACCCCATCCTTGAGGTCGACTAGCTTCAGCATTTGTTCGGACAGAGCGACCGGGTCGGTCTCCGACAGCAGGTAACAGGGCGCTGGTTCCCGGCCTGCGCCAGCGGGTGATGGGTCCGGTGGGACCACGCGCGCATCGCAGCCGAGTTCTCGCGCCTGGCGAACTGCTTCATCCGCCAGGCCGTTTTGCGGCCAGGCGACCATGCGCCGATGTCCCCTCGCGTGCAGCTCCCGCATCACGCCACGGAAGGCTTCCGCTTCACCCGCGATCAATCGGAGTTCGAGCATTGGCCTAAGCAGTGAACGGTGAACGGCAAACGGTAAACGGTTTGGGGCAAACGCTCACGGCGCCTTTTAGCGAAGCGACAGGCCTTGTCCGATTACCGTTCACTGTTCGCTGGTCACCGTAGTTCAGCGATCGCATCGCGCACGCTCTCCAGCGTCGTGCCATCGATCACGCCGGGCAGCCGCTTTGCCTCGTGCGTGTCGAGCTGTACTGGCCCCAGAGATTGCGGCAGCCCGTAATATACCCCGTTGTAAAACACGATGTCGTAGCCGCCCAGGTGCTCGATGACCCGCGGTGCTTCGGCCCGACCGGGGGCAGCGGCCGGAGCCCCGATCCGCCGCAGCCGGGCAGTGGCCCTGCGCACGAACGAAGTGACGCGCGAGCGCAGCTGCGCGCCGCCACGCATCTCCCGCTCGGCCGCACGGAACGCTTCGGCGAACCGCAACGGGTCGCTCGCGCCGAGACTCGATTGGTAGCGGTCGTGCAACGCGCGCAGGCAGCGCACGGCTTCGACCGGTGTCCCGCAAGAGCCGGCAAGGAAGTCGCGGATGAACTCGTTCAACTCGCCCGTCGCGTTCTCGGCGACGTCCCAGATGGCGCGCTCGAGCGCTTCGTCGCTGAAGATCGAGCGCTCGATCTGGGTGTGCTCGCGCCACCCGGGGCGGCGGAAGGGGAACTTGTCGGACACCAGGTTCGACTTGTTGAAGGCGAAGGTGAAGAGGTCCCGGTCGAAGAACTCCCGGCAGACCACGCCGCGCCGGATGAAATCGGCCACCTGGTGCTGGAACGGCGTGTAGCGCGATTCGTCCAGGCGCGCGAACTTTCCGTAACCCAATTCGACCGCGATGTCCTCGAGACCGTGACGGCGCGCAATGTCCAGATGCTCGTTGATGACCCAGCGCTTCCAGTCGCCGACGACGCCGGCGCCGGGACGGTAGTTGTGCTTGTGCGCCTGCGTCAGGTTGACGTGGTCGAGCTTCGCCCAGATCTCGCGCGCGAAAGCCTCGGAGACCTCGATGCCTGCGGCCTTTCCGAGCCGGCGAATCGTCGGCACCGGCTCGGTGATGAGGTCCTCCCAGCGCATGACGGTATAGCCGCTCCGGTGCCGCAGGAACTCCCGCAGGTACGGCGCGAGGAAGCGCACCAGGCCTTCGTAGAAATCGAGGTCCGTGAACTTGTAGAGCGCCAGCTGCTCGCGCAGCCCGTGGTTATCGAGTTCCGGCGGGACGAATTTCTGGATGTACTCGCTCGCG
>JBGQGU010000085.1:0-9253 GCA_041497655.1 Gammaproteobacteria bacterium | reverse complement strand
CGGAATTCCTCGCGGGCATCCCCGGGACGGTGGGCGGGGCGCTCGCGATGAACGCCGGCTGTTACGGCGGCGAGACGTGGGACATCGTCGCGCACGTGCTCACCGTGGATCGCACCGGCAAAAAGCGGGCGCGCACGCGGGAGGACTACGAAATCGATTACCGGCAGGTGCGCCTGAAGGCGCTCGGCGCCAAGCACAAGGCTGACGGCCCTCATCCCTCATCCCTCATCCCTCATCCCTCAGAGGAGTGGTTCGTCGCCGCCAGCTTCCGCCTGAAGCGCGGCTCCGGGGCCGAGTCCCGCGGCAAGATCACCGAGCTGCTCAAGCGGCGCATCGCAACGCAGCCGCTTGGCGAGCCCAACGCCGGGTCCGTGTTTCGCAACCCGAAAGGCGACTACGCGGCGCGGCTGATCGAGGCCTGCGGGCTGAAGGGGCGCGTGATGGGCGACGCGATGATCTCGGACAAGCACGCCAATTTCATCGTCAACCGGGGCGGGGCGCGCGCCGCCGACATCGAGGCCCTGATCCTGCTGGCGGAGCAGTCGGTCAAGGAGAAGTTCGGGGTTACGCTCGAACGCGAAGTGCGCATTGTCGGAGAAGCGTGACGAGTGACGAGTGACGGGTGACGAGTGACGAGGAGGTTCGGAAAGGTGGCGGTACTGATGGGCGGGCGGTCTGCCGAAAGAGAGATTTCGCTGAAGAGCGGAACCATGGTGCTCGACGCGTTGAAGAAGAGCGGAGTGGACGCGCACGCCTTCGATCCGCGCGATCACGGCCTCGAGGCGCTGAAGGCGCAGCGCTTCGACCGCGCTTTCATCGCGCTGCACGGGCGCTTCGGCGAGGACGGCACGGTGCAGGGGGCGCTCGAGTACCTCGGCATCCCCTATACCGGCAGCGGGGTGATGGCGAGCGCCCTCGCCATGGACAAGTGGCGGACCAAGCTGCTGTGGCGTGCGGCGGGGCTGCCGACGCCACACTACGAGCTCATGAGTGCGCGCACCGACCCCGCCGGCCTGGCAGCCCGGCTGGGGCTGCCGCTGATGGTGAAGCCGGCACGCGAGGGTTCCTCGATCGGCATGAGCAAGGTGGCCACGATCGAAAAAATCGCGCCGGCATACGAGCTCGCCGCGCGCTACGACGACGTGGTGATCGCGGAGCGCTTCGTGGAGGGCATGGAGCTCACCGCGGGCATCCTCGGGGACGAGCCGCTGCCGCTGATCCGGCTCGAGACTCCGCGCGAGTTCTACGACTACCAGGCCAAGTACTTCGCCGACGACACCCGCTATATCTGCCCGTGCGGACTGCCCGCCGAGCAGGAGCGGTCGGTCCAGCGGACGGCGCTGGAAGCGTTTCGCCTCCTCGGCTGCAGCGGCTGGGGGCGCGTCGACGCGATGCTCGACCGCGACGGCACATTGCAGTTGCTGGAGGTCAACACGATACCGGGCATGACCGACCACAGCCTGGTGCCGATGGCAGCTCGCGCACAGGGAATTTCATTCGAGGATCTGTGCGTGCGGATACTGGAGTCGGCACATGTCGGATGACTTGAAACTTGGAACCTGGAACAGGCGTAGTTATGTGGGATAAGACGGTGCTGATGAACGGGCTCGCCGGCGCGCTCTACGCCGTGGCGGCGGTTCTGTCGCTGTACGTCGCATGGACGCTGGCCGCGCGCCTGCCCGTGTTCGCGCTGCGCGAAGTACGGGTCGGCGGCGAGCTCGCGCACGTCACCCGCAACCAGATCGAGGGCGTGGTGCAACGGGAGTTGAGGGGCAATTTCCTCACTCTCGACCTCGCCGCCATGAGCGCCTCGTTCCAGAGGCTGCCGTGGGTGCGGAAGGCGAGCGTGCGAAGACTGTGGCCGGCCCGGCTCGACGTCGCGCTCGAGGAGCACGTGCCGCTCGCGCGGTGGGCCGGAGCCGCGCTCGTCAACACGCAGGGCGAAGTGTTCCAGGCAGCCTACGACGGAGAGCTGCCGGTATTCATCGGCCCGGAAGGCATGGCGCGGGAAATCGCGATCCAGTTCCGCTACTTCCGCAGCAGCCTGGAGACCATCGGCCAGACGCCTGTGCAGGTGCTGGTTTCGCCGCGCCGCGCCTGGCAGTTGAAACTCGAAAGCGGAGTGACGCTCGCGCTCGGGCGCGAGCAGGTGGAAGCGCGCCTCGCCCGCTTTGTCGCGGTTCATGACCGCACGCTCGCGCGGCTCGGGCGGCGGATGGACTACGTGGATCTGCGCTACGCCAACGGCTTCGCCGTGCGCCTCCCCGAGCTGCGTCACGAGAAGGCGGAGCCGAAGCGCGGGCGGCAACCGGGACAACGGGCGGGATGAACGCATGAGCAAGGCGAGGGACAACAAGAAGCTGATCGTGGGCCTCGACGTCGGCACCTCGAAGATCGCCGCCATCGTTGCCGAGATCAAGCCGGAGGGCGGCTTCGAGATCATCGGCATGGGCAGCCACCCCTCGCGCGGGCTGAAGAAGGGCGTGGTGGTCAACATCGAGACCACGGTCAACGCCATCCAGCGCGCGCTGGAAGAAGCGGAGCTGATGGCCGACTGCAAGATCCGCGAGGTCTACACCGGGATCGCCGGCAGCCACATCCGCAGCTTCAACTCGCAGGGCATGGTGGCGGTGAAGGACAAGGAAGTGGCGCTGGCCGACATCGAACGCGTGGTCGATACCGCGCGCGCCGTGCAGATTCCGAACGACCAGCAGATCCTGCACGTGCTCAACCAGGAATTCATCATCGACGGGCAGGAGGACGTGCGCGAGCCCCTCGGCATGAGCGGGGTGCGCCTGGAGGTCAAGGTGCACATCGTGACCGGGGCGGTCTCCGCCGCGCAGAACATCGTCAAGTGCGTTCGCCGCTGCGGGCTCGAGGTGCGCGACCTGGTCCTGCAGCCGCTCGCCTCCGCGCTGGCGGTCATCTCCGACGACGAGAAGGATCTCGGCGTCGCGCTGGTGGATATCGGCGGCGGCACCTCCGACCTCGTCGTGTTCACGCACGGGGCGATCCGCCACACCGCGGTGATCCCGATCGCGGGCGACCAGATTACCAACGACATCGCGATGGCGCTGCGGACCCCCACCAAGGACGCCGAAGACATCAAGGAGCGCTACGGCTGCGCGCTGTCGCAGCTCGCCGATTCCCAGGACATGGTGGAGGTGCCCGGTCTCGGCGAACGTGATCCCCGCCAGCTCTCGCGCAAGACGCTTGCGGAGGTGATCGAGCCCCGGGTGGAGGAGCTCTACTCGCTGGTGCAGACCGAACTGCGGAGGAGCGGCTACGAGGAGCTGCTCTCGTCCGGCGTGGTGATCACCGGGGGCTCCAGCGTGATGCAGGGCATGGTCGAGCTGGGCGAGGAGATCTTCCACATGCCGGTGCGGGTGGGCTACCCGGGCTACCACGGCGCGCTGGCGGAGGCCGTGCGCCACCCGCGGCACTCGACCGGCGTGGGGCTCTTGCTGGCGGGCATGCAGCAGCTCCGGAGCCGCGAGCTGGCGCGCATGAGCGCGGGCTCGTTCAAGCACGTGCTGGAGAGGATGAAGACATGGTTCACCGGAAATTTCTGATTCACTCGATGATAGGAGGCTGCACATATGTTTGAGATAGTGGACGCACAAGCACAGGAGGCTGTGATCAAGGTGATCGGCGTGGGCGGCTGCGGCGGCAATGCGGTCGACCACATGATCAACAAGGGCGTGGAGGGGGTGGAATTCATCTCCGCCAATACGGATGCGCAGGCGCTCAAGCGCAACCAGGCCAAAATCCAGCTGCAACTCGGCGCCGGCATCACCAAGGGGCTGGGGGCGGGCGCCAATCCTGAAATCGGGCGCCAGGCGGCACTGGAGGACCGCGAGCGCCTCGCCGAGATCATCTCGGGGGCCGACATGCTGTTCCTGACGGCGGGCATGGGCGGCGGCACCGGGACCGGGGCGGCGCCGGTCGTAGCTGAACTCGCCAAGGAGCTCGGCATCCTGACCGTCGCGGTCGTCACCAAGCCGTTCGCGTTCGAAGGCAAGCGCCAGCGCATCGCGCAGGAAGGCATCGAGCAGCTCTCGCCCCATGTCGATTCGCTGATCGTGGTGCCCAACGACAAGCTGATGGAGGTGCTCGGCAACCAGGTGACGCTCGACGGGGCGTTCAAGGCCGCCAACGATGTGCTGCACGGCGCAGTCGCTGGCATCGCCGAGATCATCAGCTGCCCGGGTATGATCAACGTGGACTTCGCCGACGTGCGCACAGTGATGGCCGAGATGGGCATGGCGATGATGGGCTCCGCACGGGCGGCCGGATCCGACCGGGCGCGGCTCGCCGCGGAGCAGGCGGTGTCGTGCCCGTTGCTCGAGGACGTCAACATCGCGGATGCGCGCGGCGTGCTGGTCAACATCTCGGCGAGCAAGGCCACCTTCCAGCTGCAGGAGATGTACGACGTGATGAGCACGATCAAGGCCTTCTCGTCGGATTCCGCGCACCCCATCATCGGCACGGTGTACGACGACGCGCTGGGAGACCAGCTGCGGGTGACGATCATCGCGACCGGCCTGGGCAAACCCGTGGTGCAGAGGCAGGTGAAACCGCTCACCGTGGTGGCCAGCAAGACCGGTACCGACAACCAGCCGCTGGAAGTGGACTACAACGCGCTCGAAATGCCGGCGGTGATGCGCTCCAAGCGCAATCGAGATGCGACGGTCGAAGCGATGCGGCAGTCGGGTGTCGAGATGCTCGACATCCCCGCGTTCCTGCGCAAGCAAGCGGACTAGCGCGTCAGAGGGAGGAAGAGGGGCCCCAACTTCAGTTGGGGATCTGACCCCGGAGACGCGCAAGCGGCCGATATGATGCCTTGAGATGCTTGCCGAGTTCGATTCAGAGGCCGCTATTGCGCCGCCGCTCTTTGCCTGACCGGGCGCCGTTTGAATGGTGCACGGGAAGCAGCTCATCCGTCTGCCGGTTGGCAGGCGGCGCAATTTTCGTCATGTTTTATTGCGTGGCAGCATCGGTGCGTGCTAGAATTCGTCTGTTAAGGGCCTGAAAATTCAGGGAGTTTTGCTTGATCAAGCAGCGCACGTTGAAAAACATGATCCGCGCCACCGGCGTGGGGCTGCATACCGGCGCCAAGGTCTACATGACGCTGCGGCCGGCGGCCGCCCATACCGGCATCGTGTTCCGGCGCACTGACCTGACTCCCCAAGTGGAGATCAAGGGCGAGCCGTACTCGGTGGGCGACACCCGGCTCTCCTCCTGCCTGGAAAAGAACAATGCGCGTGTATTCACTGTCGAGCACCTGATGTCGGCGCTCGCGGGCCTGGGCATTGACAACGCGTACGTCGATCTCAGCGCCCCGGAGGTGCCGATCATGGACGGCAGCGCCGGCCCGTTCGTGTTCCTGCTGCAGTCGGCGGGAATCGAGGAGCAGAACGCCCCGAAGCAGTTCGTTCGCATCCTGAAGCTCGTGGAGGTGAACGAAGGCGATAAATGGGTGCGCTTTGAGCCGTACAGCGGCTTCAAGCTCACCATGGGCATCGATTTCGCTCACCCGGTTTTCGACAAGGCCAGTCAGTCCGTCACGGTGGACTTTTCCACCACCTCTTATATCAAGGAGGTGAGCCGCGCGCGCACCTTCGGCTTCATGCAGGACGTCGAGACGCTGCGAGCGCAGGGGCTCGCGCTCGGCGGCAGCCTCGACAACGCGATCGTGATGGACGAATATCGCGTGCTCAACACCGACGGCCTGCGCTACGAAGACGAGTTCGTCAAGCACAAGGTGCTCGACGCGATCGGCGATCTCTACTTGCTCGGCCACCCCCTGATCGGCGCGTTCTCCGGGCACAAATCGGGGCACGCGCTCAACAACCGGTTGCTGCGGCGGCTGCTCGAGGACAAACCCTCCTGGGAATTCGTCAGTTTCGAGCGCGACGAGGACGCACCGTCCTTCCTCGCCTGGCAGCCCCAGCCCGCCTGAGCGGCGCGCTTACAGGCGCCGGTTCAAGGTTCAAAGTTCCAGGTTTCAAGTTCAAAGTTTGACGCGATACGTTGAACCTTGAACGTTGAACCTGAAACTGGATACCGGGCACGGGACTCAATCCCGCTTCGTGGGACCGCGCCGCGCCAGCAGACGGACCAGCGCCGACTTGAGAGGGGAGGGCGGAAGGGCTTCCGCAAGGCCTCCCAAACCCTTAATGGCTTCAGGGGTTAACGGACGCTTCGTGAATTCGTGCTCAGCCTTGATTTTGTGCGTTTTTACTTGCACATCCACCCGGATTCCAGTAACCTCGACCTGTTGTTTTTGAACATGTTTCAGGAGTCGCGGCGCAAGTTGCCTGAGTTTGGCTGCCACGGCTGCATTGTCAGCCAGAACAACGAGGGTCCCCGCCTTCAGGTCCGTGACCCGGCTCGCAGCCGCGAGTGCAGAGGGAGTCGCTTCGAGTAGCAGTTGTTGCAGGTCGCTCAGGCGGCGCGCGTGGCGGGCAAGCGCGTTGAGATTGCCTGAGGTGGCGATGACATCGCCGATCTTCTGGACGGGCACCGGGGGGTGTCGGGAGAAGGACGATGAATATTATCCTGGTTTCCGAGAGACTGGCGAAGGCGAGGACCATCACCCTCGGGCTGCCGCAGTTCGTGCTGCTCGGCCTGGGCATGTTGGTTTCCGTGCTGGCGCTTGCCTCGGCGATCAATTATGTGATGCTGCGTTTCGCCGCCGAGCTCAATATTCCCTATCTGCAGACGATCCTCCTGTCGGCCCAGCAGGAGCAGCATGCGAAGACCGAGTCCTACCTGCGCGAAAACCTCAACGCGATGGCGGTCAGGCTCGGCCAGATGCAGGCGCAGCTGGTACGTCTCGATACGCTGGGCGAGCGGCTCGCCAAGCTGGCGGGGTTCAAGCCGCAGGACTTGGTGTTCAGCGAATTACCGGCGCGCGGCGGCGCGGTATCGTCACTGCCTCCGCAGGATCTCTCGCTCGGTGACTTTACGCGGCAGCTCGACATGCTGACGCGGCAGGTGGACGACCGCGGCGACAAGCTCGGCGTGCTCGAATCCCTTTTCACTCTCGACAGCGCGAAGAAGAAACTGGTCCCGACCATGCTGCCGGTGGAAGGCGGCTGGTATTCCTCGAATTTCGGCTGGCGCATCGATCCGTTCACCGGCCAGCGGGCGTTTCACGAAGGTATCGACGTCATGGCCGAGCACGGCACGTCGTTCCGCGCCGCGGCCGGCGGCGTCGTCGTCTTCTCGGACGTGCATCCGCAGTATGGTAATATGATCGAGATCGATCACGGCAACGGCTTGGTCACGCGCTACGCGCATGCATCGAAGCGGCTGGTGAAGCTCGGAGACGTGGTACTGCGTGGAGTGAAGATCGGCGAGGTCGGCAAGACGGGGCGGGCGACCGGTACCCACCTGCACTTCGAGGTCCGCCAACGCGGCGCGCCGGTGAATCCGGCGCAGTTCCTGCGGTTGCCCAGCTGATTTGAGAGACAGGGGTTCGGAAAGGGGTGGGGCGTGCCCCCACCCTTTTTTATTAGTGGCACCGGCAGCAGATGATTCAAACGATTCTCAGGAAGATCTTCGGCAGCCGCAATGACCGGCTGCTGCGCCAGTACTCGCGGCAAGTGCGCGCGGTCAACGCGCTCGAGCCGCAGATGGAGAAGCTGACGGACGCGCAGTTGCGCGCCAAGACCGATGAATTCCGTGCCCGCGTCCGCGACCGGCTCGCGCGGATTCCCGACGGCGCCGACGGCGACGCCGAGCGCGCGCAGCGGCTGGCGGACGAGCGGGCGGACGCGCGCCGTGACGTTCTCGAGGAGCTGCTGCCGGAGGCGTTCGCAGTCGTGCGTGAAGCCAGTCGGCGCACCCTCAACATGCGCCATTTCGACGTGCAGCTTCTCGGCGGTGTCGCTCTCCACAATGGAAAAATAGCGGAAATGCGCACCGGCGAGGGCAAGACGCTGGTAGCGACCCTTCCTGCCTATCTCAATTCGCTCGCCGGCCAGGGCGTGCACATCGTGACGGTCAATGATTACCTGGCGAGCCGCGACGCCGACTGGATGGGCAAGATCTACGGCTTCCTGGGCCTCACCGTGGGGGTCAATCTCGCGTTCCACGACCTCGCACCGGACGAGCGCCAGGAAGCCAAGCGTCGCGCGTACGCGGCCGACATCACTTATGGCACCAACAACGAGTTCGGCTTCGACTACCTGCGCGACAACATGGTGTACCAGCTCCCGGAGCGGGTGCAGCGGGGACTCCACTACGCGATCGTAGACGAGGTGGACTCGATCCTGATCGACGAGGCGCGCACGCCGCTCATCATCTCGGGTCAGGCCGAGGACACCACCGACCTCTACGTCCGGATGAATCTGGTCGTCCCCAAGCTCGTGCGCCAGAAGAAGGAGGACGGAGCGGGCGACTACTGGGTGGACGAGAAGGCGCACCAGGTGCTGCTGTCCGAGCAGGGTCACGAGCACGCCGAGGAGCTGCTGGCGAAAGCCGGCCTGCTCACGCCGGACGCCAGCCTCTACGACCCGGCCAACATTATCCTGATGCACCACATGAACGCCGCGCTGCGGGGCCACAGCCTGTTTCTCCGCGACCAGCAGTACGTGGTGCAGGACGGCGAGATCATCATTGTCGACGAGTTCACCGGCCGCCTGATGCCGGGCCGGCGCTGGTCCGAGGGGCTGCACCAGGCGGTCGAGGCCAAGGAAGGGGTGGAAATCCAGAAGGAAAACCAGACGCTGGCGACGATCACCTTCCAGAACTACTTCCGCATGTACCGCAAGCTCGCCGGAATGACCGGGACGGCGGACACCGAGGCCTACGAGTTCCAGCAGATCTACAACCTGGAGACGGTGGTGATCCCCACCCACATGCGGATGATCCGCGAGGACCGCATGGACCAGGTCTATCGCACGGCGCGCGAGAAGCACCGCGCGATCATCAACGACATCAAGGACTGCTACGAGCGCGGCCAGCCGACGCTGGTCGGCACCACCTCGATCGAGAATTCAGAGCTGCTGTCCGAGATGCTCAAGAAGGAGAAGCTGCCGCACAACGTGCTCAACGCCAAGCAGCACGCGCGCGAGGCGGAGATCGTGATCCAGGCCGGGCGGCTCAAGATGATCACCATCGCCACCAATATGGCGGGCCGCGGCACCGACATCGTGCTCGGCGGCAATCCGGAACCGGAGATCAACAGGCTGCTGGCTGACGCAACGCTCGATGAGGCGAACCGGAAGCAGCAGGCCGCAGCCGT
>JBGQGU010000084.1:0-9366 GCA_041497655.1 Gammaproteobacteria bacterium | reverse complement strand
GGTGCCGGCTCGATCATCGGCACCGACCTGGTGGCGAAGTCGGCGCCGGACGGCTATACGCTGCTCGTCATGTCGAACACCCACACGGTCAACGAGTCGCTGATACCGAAAAAGCCGTTCGCGTTGATGAAGGATTTCGTGCCGGTTGCGCCGATCAACTATTCAGACCTGTTGCTGGTGGTGCATCCCTCGGTACCGGCGAAGTCCGTGAAGGAACTGGTCCAGCTCGCAAAGAAGAACCGCCTCAGCTATGCCTCCTCCGGCAACGGCACTCCGTACCACATGGCCGGCGAGTTGTTCAAGGCGCTCGCGGGCGTGGACATCCTGCACGTTCCTCACAAGGGCAGCGGGGAAGCGCGCACCAGCGTCATGAGCGGGCAGGTCGAAATGATGCTCGACGCGATTACGACGATGGCGCAGGTGGCCAAGGCGGGGCGCGTCCGGGCGCTGGGGACCTCCGGTCGCACGCGCTCCTCGATCATGCCGGACGTACCAACGATCGCGGAGGGTGGCGTGACGGGCTATGAAACCACCATCTGGATCGGGATCATGGCGCCGGCCGGAACGCCCAGGCCGGTGATCGACCGCCTCAACGCCGAGATCACCAAGGTCACCAGCCGGGCCGACGTGAAGAAGATCTGGGGCGAGCAGGGCGCGGTGCCGATGGCGATGACGGTCGCCGAGTACGAGAAATACCTGCACGCCGATATCGCCAAGTGGGCGAAGGTGGTCAAGATCTCCGGCGCCCGCGCCGATCAGTAATGCGTCTGGTGTCCTTTTCCGATGACAAGGGCGCGCGCATCGGAGTGCATGACCCGGCGTCCGGCACCATCGTCGATCTTTCCGCCGGCACGCGGCTGCCGCGCCAGATGACGGAGTTCATCGCGCTCGGCAAGAACGGACTTGCGCGCGCCCGGCGCGCGGTGAGGAGCGGCGAAGGGCGCATCCCGGCCGGAAGCGTCAAGCTCCATGCGCCCATTCCGCGGCCCGCGAAGAACATCCTGTGCGTCGGCAAGAACTATCACGACCACGCGCAGGAGTTTCATTCGAGCGGCGTCGACGCGAGCGGCAAGGAAGTGGTGCCGGAGGTGCCGATCATCTTCACCAAGTGGCCGAACTCGGTGATCGGCCCGGGCGAGCCCATCCCCAGCGCCAACGACTACACGGATTCCACCGACTACGAAGGCGAGCTGGCGGTGGTGATGGGCGAGGGCGGCCGCAACATCGCCAGGAAGGACGCCTACGATCACGTCTACGGCTATACCATCGTCAACGACGTTTCCGCGCGCACGATTCAGAACCGGCACCGGCAGTGGTTCCTCGGCAAGAGCCCGGATGGGTATTGCCCGATGGGACCGTGCATCCTCACCGCTGATGAAGTGAAGGAAGTGGGCCATCTGCATCTCATCACCAAGGTCAACGGCGAGTTGCGCCAGGACGCGTTCGTGAGCCAGCTGATCTTCGATATTCCGACGCTGATCGAGACGCTGTCGCGCGTGATGACGCTGGAACCCGGCGACCTCATCGCCACCGGCACCTGTGCCGGCGTCGGCATCGGCTTCGATCCACCGCGGTACCTGAAGAAGGGCGATACGGTGGCGATTACCATCGAGCCGATCGGCACGCTGGAAAATCCGGTCGGCTAGGAGTTTGTCGGGCTTAAGCCGGACAAACTCCTGGAGTCAGCCGCGAGACGCCAGGAAAGGCAGAACTGGATCGGGTTCACCTGTAGAATCCGCGAAGTGAATAGTTAAGAGGAGGCAATCATGAAAACCAGCGGATGGATCGTTGCATTGCTGTGGGCCACGGCGGTTGCACCCGCCGTCGCGCAGGAAGCGTTTCCGGGACGCGCCATCTCGATGATCGTGGCGTTCCCGCCGGGCGGGGTGGCCGATATCACGGCGAGACCGACCGCGGCGGCGATGGAGAAGATATTGAAGCAGCCGGTGGCTGTGACCAACCGCCCCGGCGCGGCGGGAGCGGTGGGGAACTCCGTGGTGGCCAACGCCAAACCCGACGGCTACACGATATTGATGGCGCTTTCCAGCATTTCCGTCATCCCGGCCGCCGACGAGCTGTTCAACCGCAAGCCGGCGTACTCACTTGATCAGTTCGCGCCGATCGCATTGGTTTCCGCCGATCCGACGATACTCGTCGCGCACCCGTCGCTGCCGGTCAAAAATCTCAAGGAACTCGTCGCGCTCGCAAGATCGAAGCCGGGGCAGCTCTCGTACTCTTCCTCCGGAATCTACGGCGCGCTGCACATGCCGATGGAGATATTCCTCCACGCGGCGCAGCTCAAGATGCGGCACGTGCCGACCACCGGCGGCGGCCCCGCGATCAACGCCATCCTCGGCGGGCACGTCGAGCTGACGGCGGGCGGCCCGGCGGCGATCAGCGGCCACGTCAAGGCCGGGAAGATGCGCCCGCTCGCGAACTGGGGCGCGGATCGGCACCCGTCGTTTCCCAACATTCCGACCTTCAAGGAACTCGGCTACAAGGATGTGGAGTACTACATCTGGGCCGGCATGTTCGCGCCCAAGGGCACGCCGGATGCCGTGATGAAGGTGCTGCGCGACGCCGCGCGGAGAGCGGTGCAGGAACCGGAATTCAGGCGCGCCATGGCCAACGTGGACTCGCTGGTGCAGTACAAGGATGCGCCCGAGTTCCAGAAGTACTGGGAAGCCGACGCGAAGCGCCTCGCCGCGCTGGTGAAAGTCGTGGGCAAGGTCGAAGATAAGAAATAGCAGTCAGCGATCAGCGTACAGCCATAAGCTTTCAGCCAGTGCCAGATCGACTCTAGCTGACAGCTGACAGCTGGCCGCTGATAGCTGACAGCTAACAGCTGAATGCTTTGCAGCCAATCGAGATGACTCCTAAACCAACCGGCGCAGAGCAAGAGCGAGGAGGTTTGCGCAGCGACCAGTTCTCCGGGCTGATGCTGCTCGCGCTCGCGCTCTACGTCGGGTGGGAAAACCGTGCCTATCCGGTCGGCACGCTGGCGGAGCCCGGACCGGGTTATCTCCCGCTGCTGCTGGCGATTTTCCTCGGGGTGATGGGGCTGTTGATCGCGCTGTGGGGGGTGCGCTCGGCGCCGCTCGCCGCGATGAAATGGACGGAGGCGACCCGCGCGATAGTGATACTCATCGCGTGCGGGGTCGCTACCCTTGCGCTGGAGCGCATCGGCTACCGGCTTACCGTGATCGCGCTGCTGATCTTCTTTCTGGGCGTGCTCGAGCGCAAGCACTGGTTCGCGGTGGCGGGGGTCGCGATCGGCTTCTCGCTGATTTCCTATGCCGTATTCGCAACCTGGCTCAGAGTCCCTCTGCCGCTCGGTCCGTGGGGGTTCTGAGGGACGAGGGACGAGAAAAGAGTGTCGAGGGAAACAACGAGGGACGAGGATTGAGGGTCGAGGGAGGAAACCACTCGCCACTCGACACTCGCCCACCCGACACCCGACACCCGACACCCGACACCCGACACTCGTCACTGGTTCTGATGGCTGAAACGTTTAACAACCTGTTGCTGGGCTTCTCGGTCGCGCTCCAGCCGTCGATCCTTGTCTACGCGTTCATCGGCTGCGTCGTCGGCACGCTGGTGGGCATGTTGCCGGGCGTAGGGCCGCTGGCCGGCATCAGCCTGCTGCTGCCCGCGACCTTCGGGCTGAACCCGATCATCGCCATCGTGCTCCTGGCCGGCGTCTACTACGGCGCGATGTACGGCGGCTCCACCACCTCGATCCTGATGAGCATACCGGGAGAGGCCGCGTCGGTCATGACCTGCGTGGACGGGTATGCGATGACTCTGAACGGCCGCGCCGGGCCGGCGCTCGCCATCGCCGCGATCGGCTCCTTCATCGCCGGCACGCTGAGCGTGGTCGGGCTGATGCTGCTCGCGCCGACGCTGGCGGCGTGGGCGCTGCGCTTCGGACCCCCCGAGTACACCGCGCTGCTCCTGTTGGGCCTGTTCATCCTTGCCTATATGAGCGGGGGATCGATGCTGAAGACGCTGGCGATGGCGGCGTTCGGCCTCGCGCTCGGCATGATCGGCATCGACGTCATGAGCGGCTATACCCGCTTCAGCTTCGGTATCATCGATCTTGGCGACGGCGTGGGCATCGTGCCGGTCGCGGTGGGCCTGTTCGGCGTGTCGGAGATCCTCCTGGCGGCGGGCGGGGCGGAAACGCCAAAGGTCCAGCAGCCCAAGCTGCGCGACCTCATTCCCTCGAGAGAAGAGTTCCGGCTGTCGGTGGGCCCCATCGCGCGCGGTAGCCTGCTCGGGTTCCTGATCGGCATCATCCCCGGCTCGGCGCACATCGTCTCGACCTTCGTGTCATACGGTGTCGAGCGGCGAATCTCGAAGCATCCCGAACGCTTCGGCCGGGGTGCCATCGAGGGAGTGGCCGGGCCCGAGTCCGCGAACAACGCCGCGGCGACCGGCGCCTTCGTGCCGCTGCTGGCGCTCGGGATCCCTACGAGCCCCGTCACCGCGGTGATGATCGCCGCCATCATGGTGCATGGCGTGCTGCCGGGTCCGATGCTGATCCAGGAGCAGCCGGAGCTGTTCTGGGGGTTCGTGGCGAGCATGTATGTCGGCAACGTGGTGCTGTTGATCCTGAACCTCCCGATGGTGGGGTTGTTCGTCAACCTGCTGCGCATCCCCTACGGCTACCTCTATCCATGCATCCTCTGTTTCTGCATTCTCGGCACCTACGCTGTCAGTAACAGCGTGGTCGACGTATGGATCCTGCTCGCGATGGGCGGCGTGGGCTACGTGCTGCGCAAGTTCGGCTACGATCTCGCGCCGGTGGCGCTGGGGCTGGTGCTCGCGCCGATGATCGAGCTCTCACTGCGACAGTCGCTCGCGATGAGCGCGGGCGATTACGGCATCTTCCTCCAGCGACCCATCGCGACCACCATGCTCGCTCTCGGCGCGGTCCTGTTCCTGTTCGCCCTCAAGCCGCTCGTGTTCAGGGGCAAGGACTGGCGGGCGAACGTGGGCCTTGAGAAGCAGGATTGAGGATTGAGGATTGAGGATTGAGGAAACAGTCCCTTGGTGCTCACGCTTCTGCTTTTCCTGAATCCTGGATCCTCGATCCTGAATCCTGACCTCCGGCATTTGTTGTAGCATTTCACCCGTGAAAATCCTCTACAGGCTCCTATGCGCCGGGATGGCGCTGGCCGCGTCGCACGTTTTCGCGGCGGAGAACATCGTCAAGGACGGCGGGCCGTACGTGCCCACGCCTCAGGTCGTGGTGGACGCGATGCTCGACGTCGCCGGCGTCGGGCCGCGCGATTTTGTCGTCGACCTCGGCTCGGGCGACGGGCGCATCGTGCTCACGGGAGCAACGCGCCACCAGGCGAGCGGCATGGGCGTGGACATAGACGGCGAGCTGGTCGACATTGCCAATGCCTCGGCGCAGCGCCTCGGCATCGCGCAGCGCGTGCAGTTCCACCGGCAGGATGTGCTCGCCGCAGACTTGAGCCGCGCGACGGTGCTCACGCTCTACCTGCTGCCGGGCATGATGGAGAGGCTCAAGCCCAAGCTGCTGAAGGAGCTCAAGCCGGGGGCGCGCATCGTGTCGCACGACTTCGATTTTGGCGAGTGGAAGCCGGACCGCAGCGTCGACGTGCAGACCCCCGAGAAATACGACCTCACGGGCAACTGGACCTCCACGGTGCACCTGTGGACCGTGCCTGCCGCGGTGGAGGGCGCCTGGCTCGGCAGCCTGGCCGGCGGGCGCGGGCCGTTCCGGCTGGAGGTCAAGCAGCGCTACCAGCACTTCGAAGGCCGGCTGGTGCGCGATGCACAGGTGTCGGTTCTGCGGGACGCGCAGATAGACGGCACGCGCATCCGGTTCAGCGCTCCGGGAGCCGACGGCCGGCTCGAGATCTTTGCAGGAACCGTGCAGGACGGGAGAATCACCGGCGAGGTGCGCGCCGGGAACGCAACGGCGGCCGCGCGCTGGAGCGCCACCCACATTCCGTGATCGCATCCAGCCCCAGTCGTGTGGAGTACCGTGACGCAGGCCCCCGCCCAGGACACGCGGGGGCGGTCTGGCGCGCGGTCTTGGGCGCCGTCCTTGTCATCGCCTGCGCGACGGCGCGCGCGGAACTCACCTGCGAGCAACTCGGGGCCATCGCGAAGACGACCGTCGAATTGCGCAATCAGGGTGCTTCCCTCACGCGGCTGCTGGCCGACGCCGAGCGCGGAGAGATGAAGGATCGCCTGACGGCGCGCGAGCTCGAGATCGTCAAGCAGGTGATCCGGTTGAGCTTCGACGGGACGCTGTCGCCGGCGGAAGTGGTGGAGGCGTGCCAGCAGGGCGGGGCGATCGTGCCATCTCGCTGATTCAGAATACGTGAGTCGTGATTCGACTGACAACCATTGATAGAAAGGCGGTCATGAAACCAATGCAATCCAATTACTCAGAAATGCGGCGGCGAGTCGTGCTCGCGCTCGGCGTGCTGCCGCTGGCGCGGCTTGCCGGCGCCGCGGACATCGAGCTGCAGCGCACCGGCGGGCCGTACGTGCCCACCCCGCAGGTCGTGGTGGACGAGATGCTGCGCGTGGCCAAAGTCGGCAGCGACGACTTCGTGGTGGACCTCGGATCGGGCGACGGGATCATCGTGCTGACGGCGGCGCAGCGGCTCAAGGCGCGGGGGTTCGGGGTGGACATCGATCCGGAGCTCGTCGCGCTCTCCAATGGCGAGGCGAAGAAGCGGGGCGTGGCCGATCGCGCGGCCTTCCACGTGATGGACGTGTTCAAGGCCGACATCAGCAAGGCGACGGTGGTGACGCTCTACCTGCTGCCGGGCATGATGGCCGACCTGCGGCCGAAGATCTTCGGAGAGCTCAGGCCCGGCACGCGCGTCGTCTCGCACGACTACCACTTCGGGGACGACTGGCGGCCGGACGACCAGTACACCTGGGACGTCCCCGAGAAGGAGAAGGTAAACGGTGTCCCGCGGGCGACCATCTATCTCTGGGTCATTCCGGCCAAGGTCGCCGGCCGCTGGCAGTTGCACCTCGCCACGCCGGCCGCCGAGCAGTTCGACCTGACGCTGAAGCAGAGCTATCAGAGCCTGGAGGGCACGGTCGCCGGAGGCGGGGCCAAGGGAATACGGCTCTCGCAATCCCGCCTGCAAGGCGAGGACATATCCTTCGCATTCCCGGCGGGCGGCGACCGTCACCGCTTCAAGGGGCGCGTCTCCGGCAACACCATGGAAGGGACGGTCGAGCTGGCGGGCGGGAAGGGCGCGGCGCGTTGGACCGCTACGCGGATAAAAACGTGATTCGTGATTCGTGATTGGTGAGTCGACCCCCTCACCCCGCGCCCGCGGAGGGCGGAGCTTGTTCCAAGCGTATTCTTGCTTGGGGGAGAGGGACTCTATGAGCCGAATCACGACTCACGAATCACGATTCACGCCTCAGTTGACCAAAAAAGCCGCTGGCAACGACTGCACCACCGCGCGCCGGTAGGCGATCTGGCTGTCCGCGATGTCGTGCAGCGCCCGGTTGCGGGCGTCGGTCACGATCTCCCCGTTATGGAGCAGCCCGCGGTCGAGCGTCATGGGCCGCGCGAGCATGATGTCGAGCGCCGCGGTGTGCTGCATGGGCACATAGTCGAGCAGGATCTGCTGCGGCTCGGGCAGCGGACGCGCGCCGGCGACGATGAAGCTGTTGACATGCGCCGTTCCCGGCCAATCCGGCCGGTAGAGCACGATGTGCGGCAACTCCTCGCGCAAGGTGGCGAGCAGGTGCGCGTAGGCGACGGGACGTTCGAGGTCGGCGAAGGTGTTGAATACCGCGATGCCGTCGGGCCCGAGGCAACGTCTCAGGTCGCCGAAGAAATCGCGCGTGATGAGGTAGTCCGGCGTGCCGTCGCCGTGGAACAGGTCCACCACGATTACGTCATGGCTGCGGCCGCAGTGCTTGATCTGCGTGCGCGCGTCGGCGAGGTGCACGAGCACGCGCGACGGGTCGAAGCCGAAGATGCGGGTTGCGGCGGCGAGCGAGGCCGGGTCGATTTCGACCGCCTCGACGGCCACCCCGCGCCCGGCGAGCCGCATCGGCACGACGCCCGCGCCGAGGCCCAGCACCAGCGCCGAGCCGAGGCGCGGGCGATAGGCGAAGGCGAGGGCTTCCAGCGCGTAGGTATAGAACGACAGCGATCGCCCGTCGGAGCCGACCGTGTTCTGCACCAGTCCATCCTGGAAGTAGATGCGGGCGAAACGGCCGCTGTCGTCGGGCGCGCTGCGCAGGATCTTGACCGTTCCGAACAGGGAGCGGAAGCTCGCCTCCATCTGCCAGCTCCTGCCGCCGTAGGCCGCCGGCCACATGCGCCCGGTGTAGGCGTCGGCCTGCCACAGCATCAGCGCCGCGACGAGCGTCGCCGCGGCGCCGGCCAGACCCAGCCCGCCACGCGCGGCAAGCGGCGCGGGCGGGCGGACCGCGGCGGCGAGCGACAGCAATGCCAGCGCCAGCGCCACCGCCAGCGTCGCCGAGAAATTGCTGAGGTAGTGAATCAATCCAAACGAAGTGGCGAGCACGCCCGCCACCGAGCCGAGGGTGCTCACGAAAAAAACCGTGCCGGCACCGGCGTCGCCCGCACGCCCGCCGCCGCGCGCGAGCAGGATCGCGACCAGCAGCGGGTTCATCGCTGAGGCCGCGAACAGCGGCACGAACAGGAGGAACAGGCACGCCGCGAACGCTCCCAGCACGAGGTCCGCGCCGGCGAGCAGCGGGAACAGCCAGGGATAGGCGCTGCAGGCCGCGACGATGGCGAAGGAGGCGACAGCGGGCATCAGCGCGAAGAGAGAAGCGAGCCGCGCCACGTTGCCCCCGGCGCGCCGGCTGGCGGCGAGACGGCCGCCCGCCCAGTAACCGAGCGCGAGCGCGACCAGCGTAATCGAGAGGATGCCGGTCCAGATATAGAGGCTCACGCCGAAATAAGGCGTCATGATGCGCGAGGCGAGCAGCTCCAGCGCGAGCACTGCCGCGCCAGAGAGAAAGAGGATGGCGTAGAGCATCATGTTATCCGTTTTTGTCGGGTATAATCCGGCCCTTTCCGGACGCGCGGGTTCAACCCGGCGTCAAACCCGAATTTAACCACAGATGTACGTGAGTTGATGGGGTTCAAAGACAAGATACGAACCACAGATGTTTCATGAGTTTTTCGGACTGCTTCCGATGAAACCATCTGTGCAGTCCTTCCGGTGGAATGTTTCCTGCGCGGCCCGGTTCGCGGGCTGCGTTGCGGCGCTGGCAGCGCTTTCCGCGGCGCCGGCCTGGGCAGCCGAGCCGAGGGTGCCGTACGTTCCGACACCGCAGGAAGTCGTGGAGCGCATGCTGGAGATCGCCAAG
>JBGQGU010000083.1:0-9400 GCA_041497655.1 Gammaproteobacteria bacterium | reverse complement strand
TCGCGCAGCGCGCTCCGCAGCGCGTTGGCGAAGGACAGCGTGTGGGGCCCCACCTCGCGCTGGTTGATCAGGCACTTCTTGGCGTCGTGCACGAATTCGATCGGGTCCTCGACGGTCAGAATGTGGCCGTGCTCGTTCTCGTTGATGTAGTTGACCATCGCCGCGAGCGTCGTGGACTTGCCGGAACCGGTGGGCCCGGTCACCAGCACGAGGCCGCGCGGATTGTCGGAGATGTCCTGGAAGATTTTCGGCGCCTTGAGGTCCTCGAGCGAAAGCACCTTGGAAGGAATGGTGCGGAACACTGCGCCCGCGCCGCGCTGCTGCACGAAGGCGTTGACGCGGAAGCGCGCGAGGTTGGGGATCGCGAACGAGAAGTCGCACTCGAGGTTCTCCTCGTAGAACTTGCGCTGCCCGTCGTTCATGATGTCGTACACCATCGCGTGCACGTCCTTGTGCTCCATGGCGGGCAGGTTGATGCGCCGCACGTCACCGTGCACGCGGATCATCGGGGGCAGGCCCGAGGACAGGTGCAGATCGGAGGCCTTGTTCTTGACGACGAATGCCAGCAGTTCGGAGATGTCCATTTATAATGCTCCGTGGTCCGGCTCAGCGCCGGGAAAAGAGAGTTAACATCCTGATTTTGCGCCGCTCGCGCCGCGACTACGCAACCTTGAAATTATGGCCTTAATCGCCGCTAACTTGCAAGCAGTCCGCAGCCGCATCGCGCGCGCGGCGCAGGCCGCGCAACGGCATCCCGGGGACATCGCGCTGGTGGCGGTCAGCAAGACCTTCCCGGCAGGGCACATCGCGGAAGCAGTTGCGGCCGGCCAGGAGGAGTTCGGGGAAAATCACGTGCAAGAAGCTGTGGAAAAAATCACGGTTCTTGCCGCCCTCCCCATAAACTGGCACTTCATCGGCCCCATCCAGAGCAACAAGACCCGTCTCATAGCAGAACGCTTCCAGTGGGTGCACAGCGTGGACCGCGAGAAGATCGCGCAGCGGCTGAACGCGGCTCGGCCGGACGGTACGCCTCCGCTCAATGTCTGCATCCAGGTGAACGTGAGCGGCGAGGCGGCCAAGAGCGGGGTTACGCCGGGAGAGGAGGTGAAGCTTGCCGATGCCATCGCGCGTCTGCCGCGGCTGAAATTGCGGGGGCTGATGGCGATACCGGAGCCCACCGCCGACGTGACGCTCCAGCGCCGGCGCTTCGCGCTGCTGCGCGAGCTGAAGGACAGGCTTGCCGCGCGCGGTCACGCGCTCGACACGCTGTCGATGGGCATGTCGGACGATCTCGAGGCGGCGATCATGGAAGGCGCGACGATGGTGCGCGTTGGCACGGCCATCTTCGGCCCACGAACGAAGTGACTCGTTTCTCGTCCCTCGTTTCTCGTCTTTCGTGATGCGACGCCCGTTGACTGCCTTCGAGCAATCGGCAGGGCAGCCAGGCTGCTAACATATGTCAAACGAGTAACGAGTAACGACAAACGAGTCACCCCTTCAACGTGAAGATAACGTTCATCGGCGGCGGCAACATGGCGAGCGCGATCATCGGCGGGTTGATCCGCAAGCGCTGGCCGCGCAGGGCGATCCGGGTGGTAGAGGTCGCGCAGTCCGCCCGCGAGCGGCTCAAGCGTGAATTCAAGGTGACAGTCCACACCGCGCTCGACGCCGGGGCTGCACGGAGTGACTGCATCGTGCTGGCGGTCAAGCCGCAGCAGTTGCGCGAGGTCGCGCGGTCGTTGAAGCCCCTGCTCGCTGCTCAACTCGTGATCACTCTCGCCGCCGGCGTCCGGGTAAGGGACCTTTCGCGCTGGCTGGGCGGCTACCCGCGCATCGTGCGGGTGATGCCCAACACGCCGGCGCTGGCCCTGGCCGGCATCTCCGGCCTGTACGCCGGCCGCACAGTGAACGCCGCGGGGCGCGCGGCCGCGGAAAGGATACTCGGCGCCGTCGGCATGACACTGTGGCTCGAGCGCGAAGACGACCTCGACGCCGTCACCGCCGTTTCCGGCAGCGGCCCCGCATACGTCTACTACTTCGTCGAGGCACTGGAGCGCGCCGCGCGCGAACTGGGGCTCGCCGAGCACGCCGCGCATATGCTCGCGCTTGAGACTTTCGTCGGCGCGGTCAAGCTCGCCGCACAGGCCGGCGAGCCGCCCGAGACGCTGCGCAGCCGCGTCACCTCCAAGGGCGGTACCACCGAGCGCGCGCTCGCCTCCATGGAGGCGGACCGAGTGAAGGACGCCATCGTGCGTGCCGTGAAGGCCGCCGCGGAGCGCTCGCGCGAGCTGGGCGACGAACTGGGCAAGGATTGAATATTGAGCCGCCGATGAACGCCGATGAACGCCGATAAGGTCGAATACGAAATGGCTCTTACACTTGTGAGCGCGAGAAACGCAGGATTTGCGAGCGTTTCATTTAATCCGTTGTTTTTTGTGTAAGATCCGTGATTCTGATTTCTGGTTTTATCGGCGTCTATCGGCGTTCATCGGCGGCTAATTCTGGGGTTGGAGCTTGCTCACCAACGCGCTGATCTTCCTCGTCAACACCGTGTTCGGCCTGTTCGTGGTGGCGCTGCTGCTGCGCTTCTACCTGCAGTGGGCGCGCGCGTCACACCGCAACCCGCTCTCCGAGTTCCTGCAGGCGTTGACCGACTTCATGGTCAGGCCCGCGCGGCGCCTGATCCCGGGTTTGTGGGGCCTCGATCTCGCAACGCTGGCGCTGGCATGGCTGGTACAGCTGGTGGAAATCCTGGTCGTGCTGCAGATCAAGGACTACGGGCTTGGGCCGGCGGCCGGGCAGTCGTTCGCCGCAGCCGCGCTGCTGGCGCTGGTCATGCTGGTGAAGATCGGCCTCTACATCGTGATGGTCGCGGTGATCGTGCAGGTCGTGCTGTCCTGGGTGGGCCCGTACAGCCCGCTGATGCCGCTCGTGAACAGCATGACGCGCCCCTTTCTGCGCGTGTTCCAGCGGCGGGTGCCGCCCATCGGCAATGTCGACCTGTCGCCGCTCATCGCGCTGGTGGTCATCCAGCTGCTCCTGATGCTGCCGGTCGCCTGGCTGGAATCAGCCGTCGGCCGGATGTTCTGATGCCGATATTGCGTGGATCGTGAGTCGTGGGTCGTGATTCGGCCTGGTGTAACTACGACGCAGCCGCGCGGCAGCTTACGGTAACGCTGCACGTGCAGCCCAATGCCCGGCGGAGCGAGATTGCAGGACTCCACGGCGACGCGCTGAAGGTCAGAATCGCCGCGCCCGCGGTGGACAACAAGGCAAACGCCGAGCTGATCGAGTTTCTGAGCGAGTCGCTCGGTATTCCGAAATCCGCGATCGTTATCCGCCGCGGGGCGTCGGGGCGGCACAAGGTATTGGAAATTTACGGCGGCCCGGAACTGAAGGCGAAGCTGGACGCGCTAGCTGCAAGTCGAATCACGAATCACGACTCACGAATCACGCCCACCGCGGCCTCGGAACATTAAGCGGCAAGCAATAACCGCATCACGTCGGCCGCTTGCCCGCAGCCTCTGACCCGCATTTGGCTAAAATCCACTCCACGGCGTCGGCTGCCCCGCACGCCTCAGCGGTCGCACCCGCAAGCGGGCACCTGCTCCACGCTTCGGCGTGCCCTCCTTGGTCGCCTCCCCGCTAAAGTGGGGCGCGTCGAGGGGCGGAAGAGGGACCCTCTGGGATCTGACCCCCGGTGACGCGCATGGATCGGCATTCGAAGCGACGCGTCTTGATCGGCTCCACGGTCGCATCCCGCAAGCGGGTCGCTGCTCCACGTTCCGCCGATCCCTGCTCCGCGCTCCGGCGTGCTACATGAGCACGATGTCGTACTGCTCCTGGTTGTAGGCGGTCTCGACCTGCAGCGACACCGGCTTGCCAATGGAGTCCGAGAGCATGGCGAGCCCCTGCGCTTCCTCGTCGAGAAAGAGGTCGATCACCGGCTGCGAGGCGACGATGCGGTACTCGCGTGCGCTGAACTGCCGCGCCTCGCGCAGGAGGTCCCGCAAGATCGCATAGCACACGGTCTGCGCCGTCTTCAGCCGCGCGCGGCCTTCGCACACCGCGCACGGCTCGCACAGCACCTGGGTGAGCGACTCGCGCGTGCGCTTGCGCGTCATCTCGACCAGCCCGAGCTCGGTGAAACCGTTCACCGTCATGTGCGTGCGGTCGCGGGCGAGCGCCTTGCGAAACTCGTTGAGCACGGCGTTCTGGTGCTCCGCCGTGTCCATGTCGATGAAGTCGATGATGACGATGCCGCCGATGTTCCGCAGCCGCAACTGCCGCGCGATGACCTGCGCCGCCTCGAGGTTGGTTTTGAAGATGGTGTCGTCAAAGCTGCGCCCGGTGACGAAGCCGCCGGTGTTCACGTCGATGGTGGTGAGCGCCTCGGTCTGGTCGATGATGAGGTAGCCCCCGCTCTTCAGCTCCACGCGCCGTGCCAGCGCTTTCTCGATCTCGTCCTCGATCCCGTAGAGGTCGAACAGCGGTCGCTCGCCGCTGTAGTGCTCGACGCGCTCGGCGACGTTTGGTGTGAAGTCCTGCCCGAACTCAAGCATCTTCCGGCAGGTCTCGCGTGAGTCCACCAGGATGCGCGCGGTCTCCTCGTGGGCGAAGTCGCGCAGCACGCGCAGGGCGAGGTTAAGATCCCGGTATAGCAGCGTGAGCGGGGCGGCGGCGGCGGCATTGTCCCGGATGCCGCTCCACAGGCGATGCAGGTAATCGACATCGGATTTCAGCTCCCTGTCGGATGCGGATTCCGCCACGGTGCGAATGATGTAACCGCCCTTGTCCTCCGGCGGCAACAGCTGCCGCAGCTTCTCGCGCAGGTGCGCGCGCTCTTCCTCGTCCTCGATGCGCTGGGAGATCCCGATGTGCGATTCCTGCGGCAGGTAGACCAGGAAACGCCCGGCGATCGAGATCTGGGTCGACAGCCGCGCGCCCTTGGTACCGATCGGGTCCTTCACCACCTGCACCAGCAGGTTCTGTCCCTCGGAAAGAAGCCGCTCGATCGGCCTCGCGCCGTCTCCGTTTTCGCGGCCGCTCCGGATGTCGGCAACGTGCAGGAACGCAGCGCGCTCGCCGCCGATATCGATGAACGCCGACTGCATCCCCGGCAGGACGCGGCTCACGCGCCCCATGTAGATATTGCCGACCAGGCCGCAGGAGGAGGCGCGCTCGACGTGCACCTCCTGCGTGACGCCCTGCTCGACCACCGCCACCCGCGTTTCCTGCGGCGTCACGTTGACCAGGATTTCCTCAGTGACGGCCATGCGAGGTCACCACAGGGGGATGTCGAACTTTTTCAGCAGCTCCGCGGTTTCCACGAGCGGCAGCCCCACGATACCGGAATAGCTTCCGGCTATCCGCGTCACGAAAGCGCCCGCGCGCCCCTGGATGGCGTAGGCGCCGGCCTTGCCGAGCGGCTCGCCGGTCTCGACATAGCGGCGGATGTCGGCATCGGTCAGCTCGTGGAACCACACGCTCGATACCGAGATCTGCGTCTCGACCTGCTCCCTCAGCGCCAGCGCCACCGCGGTAAGCACCTGGTGCTCGCGGCCCGACAGCGCGCGCAGGATGCGCGCAGCGTGCTCCGCGTTCTCCGGCTTGCCGATGATCCGGTCGTCGAACACCACCGTGGTATCGGCCGCGAGCACCGGTTTCTGGGGCAGGCCCCGGTACGCGATCTGGCGCACCGCCATGTTCACCTTGGCGCCCGCCATCCTCAGCACGTAGACGCCGGGCGATTCATCCGGCAGCGGCGTCTCGTCCACGTCCGGCCCGCGTCGCAGGTCCTCGCGCAGCAAAAACAGCTCGAACGGCACGCCGATCTGCTTCAGGAGCTCCCTCCGCCGCGGGCTGCGGGACGCGAGGTAGATGCGCTTGTCGCCGATGCTCATTCTAGGATTGAGGACTGAGGATTGAGGATCGAGGGAAGGCGCGGTTTAGCATCACGCTCAATCCTCATAGCTCAATCCTGCTTTTCACTCGCGGTGGTAGGGATGATTGTGCAATATCGAGACCGCGCGATAAAGCTGCTCGGCGAGCACCACGCGCGCGAGGCCGTGGGGCAACGTAAGCGGCGAGAGCGACCATGCCAGGTGCGCGGCTGTCCTGACGCTTTCGGCCAGCCCGTCCGCGCCTCCCACGATGAAAGCGACGTCGCGGCCCGCCTCCCGCCAGCGCGCGACGCGTCGTGCCAGGTCCATCGTGCTGAGGAGCGTACCCCGCTCATCGAGCGCCACCTTGATGCAGTCCGCGGGCAGCGCCGCGAGGATGCGCTTGCCCTCCGCATCGAGCACGCGTTGCAGGGGCGCGCCGCGCGGAGCGGGCTTGAGTGCAATCAACTCGATGCGGGCCTCGCGCGGCATGCGGCCTGCGTACTCGGCGAATCCGGCGTTCACCCATGGCGGCATGCGATGGCCGACAGCCACGACGAGAAACCTCATGCCGTCAGGTCGCGGCAGCGCTGCTCGCGCGCCGGCGCCGCGACCGCGGCGGCGGCGCCCACAGCTCTTCCAGGTTGTAGTGCTTGCGCACGGCAGGCAGCATGATATGAACGATAACCGAGCCGAGGTCGACCAGTATCCATTCCGCTGCCCGCTCGCCTTCCACGCCGTGAATGCGCGCACCGAGCGCTTTCAGTCTTTCCTGGAGATGGATCGAAAGCGCCCTGCTCTGGCGGGTCGAGTCGGCGCTCGCGATGACAACTTTGTCGAACAGCGACGTCATTTTCCTGACGTCCAGCACCACGATATCGCGCCCCTTGATGTCTTCCAGCGCCGCGATTGCGGCCTTGACCAGCTTGTCGAGCCTCATCCTATGAGTACAGTTGGTTGGCTCGAATATAGTCGAGAACCGCGCGGGGGAGCAAATACCGTGGGCTTGCGCCCGCCAGCAGCATGTCGCGGATCGCGGTCGCCGAGATATCGAGCGCCGTGAACGGGACCACCGCGATGCCGCCCGCCGGCGAGAGGTGGATCGCCAGCGGTTGCTGCATGAGGCGGGCCGTGTATTGGCGCGCGAGCGGCTGGGGCATGCGCTCCGTCCAGCGCTCGACCGGGAAGCCCGGGCGGTGCGCGATGGCGATGTGCGCGAGCCCGAAGATGTCCTGCCAGCGGTGCCAGGTCGCGAATTCGAGGAAGGCGTCCGCTCCGAGGAGCAGCGCCAGCGGGCGCGTCCCGCCGGCTTCCGCGCGCAGTTCGTGGAGCGTGTCGAAGGTGTAGCCGGGCCCCCCGCGGCGTACCTCGCGCTCGTCAACCTTGAAGCGCGTGTTGCTGGCCGCCGCCAGTCGCGTCATGGCGAGGCGGTGATCGGCCGTTACCGTGGGCGCGCTGCGGTGCGGCGGCGTGCCGCTCGGAACGAGGCGCACCTCGTCGAGGCGGAGTTTCTCGCCGAGCTCCTCCGCCAGGCGCAGGTGACCGTAATGGATCGGGTCGAACGTGCCGCCGAGAACGCCGATAGGGGCGGTTGACATTCAGTGCTGAGTCCTGAGTGCTGAGTGCCGAGTTGAACAAGCGTGAAACAAGACAACGACGTTGACCATCTGAAAAACGTCAGAGCCGTTCACTTTGCACTCAGCACTTTGCACTGGTCAGAGGACGAGGCGGCGGATGTCCGAGAGCACGCTGCTGAGGAACGAGATGAAGCGCGCCCCTTGCGCGCCGTCGATCACGCGATGGTCGTATGACACCGACAGCGGCAACATCATGCGCGGGGCGAATTCCTTTCCGTTCCACACCGGGCGCGACGCCGATCTTCCCACGCCGAGGATCGCCACCTCCGGCGCATTGATGATGGGCGTGAAATGGGAGCCGCCGAGGCCGCCCAGGCTCGAAATCGAGAAGCAGCCGCCCTGAAGGTCGGCAGGCAGGATCTTGCCGGAGCGCATGCGCGCGCTCACCTCGCCGAGTTCCTTTGCGAGCTCCATCAATCCCTTCTTGTCCACGTCGCGGATCACCGGCACCACCAGGCCGTTGGGCGTGTCGACCGCGACGCCGACATGGAAATACTGCTTGAGGACCAGGCTCTCGCCGTCAGCCGAGAGCGAGGCGTTGAATTCGGGGTGCTGCTTCAGCGCCACGACCACCGCCTTCAGCAGGAAGCACAGTATCGTGAAGCGGATACCCTGTTTCTTCGCCTCCTCGGTCTGGATGTTGCGGAATTCCTCGAGCTCGGTGATGTCGGCCTCGTCGTGCTGCGTGACGTGCGGGATGGTGACCCAGTTGCGGTGCAGATTCGCGCCCGAGAGCTTCCTGATGCGTGACAGCGGCTGCGTGGTGACGGGGCCGAACCTCGCGAAATCCACCTGGGGCAGCGGCAGGAAGTTGAGGCCTGTCCCGCCTCCGGGGGGGCGCGCGAGCTCGCCCTTGACGTAGTTCTGGACGTCGTCCTTGAGTATGCGCTCCTTGGGCCCCGTCCCCTTCACGCGCGGGAGGTCCACGCCCAACTCGCGCGCGAAGCGCCGCACCGAGGGACTCGCGTGTGCCTGCGCGAATCCCCCGGCTTCGCTTCCCCCAAATCCCCCCGCTTCGCCTCCCCCCTTTGTCAAAGGGGGGCCGAGGGGGATTTCGCCGCCCCCCTTTGCTAAAGGGAGGCTGGGGAGTGCTGTGTCTCCCCCCTTTAACAAAGGGGGGCTAAGGGGGATTTCGAGAGTGAGAACGAGCGAACCCTCGGAAACCTTGTCCCCCACCTTGACCCTGAGCTCCTTCACTACACCGGTGACGGGCGAAGGCACTTCCATCGTCGCCTTGTCGGACTCGAGCGTGATCAGCGAATCCTCGGGCTTGACCGCATCGCCCGGCTTGACGAAGACTTCGATCACCGGTACGTCCCTGAAACCGCCGATGTCGGGGACCTTCACTTCGATGACGTTGCTCATGCGAAAACGGGCGACTCGTTTCTCGTTTCTCGTTGCTCGTGCGGGGACGGCATCAGCGGCTCCGCCGGACGTTTTCGTTGTTACCAGTCACGAGGAACGAGAAACGAGTCACTTCCTCTAGACCCGGGCGGGGCTGGGCTTCTCGGGGTCCACGCCGTACTTGCGGATCGCCTCGACCACTTTTTTCTGCGGCAGCGCCTCCTGGTCGGCGAGCGCCTTCAGCGCCGCGACCGCGACGTAGCGCCGGTCCACCTCGAAGAAGCCGCGCAACGCCCGCCGCGTGTCGGAGCGGCCGAAGCCGTCGGTGCCGAGCACGCTGTAGCGCGCCGGCTGCGGCAGGTAGGCGCGGATCTGGTCGGCGAATACCTTCATGTAATCGGTCGCCGCGATCACCGGGCCCGCGTGGTCCCTCAGGCATTGCTCGAGAAAGGAGTGCTTCGGCCCGGCTTCGGGGTGGAGCAGGTTCCAGCGGGCGGTTTCCATGCCGTCGCGCCGCAACTCGTTGAAGCTGGTGAC
>JBGQGU010000082.1:0-9422 GCA_041497655.1 Gammaproteobacteria bacterium | reverse complement strand
GCTGCTGCCGCCGGAGTTCCAGGAGCAGGCGGGCGAGGGCGCGCCCCGCGCCATCGCTGATTACATCGCCGGCATGACCGACCGCTACGCGATCCTCGAGCACCGGCGGCTGTTCGCGATCGAGGAAACCTGACCGCTAGGCTGTCCGGACCCGCCATACTATTGCTGTAAGTGGCTGATGCCAGTAAACTTCCCCTTCGCGCCCTCGCTCTTGGTCATGCTTGCTGCGGCGCAGCAGAGCGTGTAGCAGGCAGCCGGAGCAGCGGGGCTCTTCAGGAACTGCAGCATGAACCAACCAGGGATACCGTCATTTCAGGGGCTGTACGACTCGCGGCACGAGCACGATGCGTGCGGCGTGGGCTTCGTCGCGCACATCAAGGGCAAGAAGAGCCACGCCATCGTCGAGCAGGGCCTGACGGTGTTGAAGAACCTCACGCACCGCGGCGCAGTCGGCTGGGATCCGAAGCTCTCCGACGGCGCGGGCTGTCTGATACAGATTCCCGACAAGTTCTTCCGCGAAGAAATGGCCAAGCGCGGCGTGAAGCTGCCCCCGGTCGGCCACTATGGCGTGGGCATGGTGTTTCTGCCGCGCGATCCCGCCTCGCGCCTTGCCTGCGAGTATGAAATCGAGCGCGCGATCAAGGACGAGGGCCAGGTGCTGCTCGGCTGGCGCGACGTGCCGGTGGACAACTCCGACCTCGCCGAACCCGCGAAGCGCATCGAGCCCGTCATACGACAGGTGTTCGTCGGCCGCGGCAAACGCATCACCGTCACCGACGCGCTCGAGAGGAAACTCTACGTCATCCGCAAGAGCGCGGGACACGCGATCCAGGCATTGAAGCTCGCGCACGGCAAGGAATTCTACGTGCCCACCCTGTCGGCGCGCACCGTCTGCTACAAGGGCATGCTGCTCGCCTACCAGGTAGGGGAGTACTACCTCGATCTGAAGGACGCGCGCGTCGAATCGGCGCTTGCCCTCGTGCATCAGCGCTTCTCGACCAACACCTTCCCCAGCTGGGACCTTGCGCATCCATTCCGCATGATCTGCCACAACGGCGAGATCAATACGCTGCGCGGCAACATCAACTGGATCCGCGCGCGCCAGGGCTCGATCTCCTCGCCCATGCTCGGCCGCGATCTGGACAAGGTGTGGCCGCTCATCTACGACGGACAATCCGATTCGGCCTCGTTCGACAATGCGCTGGAGCTGCTGGTGATGGGCGGTTACTCGGTCGCCCACGCCATGATGATGATGATTCCGGAGGCGTGGGAAAACCACACCCTGATGGATCCCGCGCGGCGCGCGTTCTACGAATACCACGCGGCGATGATGGAGCCGTGGGACGGCCCGGCCTCGATCGCCTTCACCGATGGACGGCAGATCGGCGCGACGCTCGACCGCAACGGGCTGCGTCCCTCCCGCTACATCGTCACCTCGGATGACCTCGTCATCATGGGCTCGGAGTGCGGCTGCCTGCCGGTGCCCGAGGAGAGAATCGTCAAGAAGTGGCGCTTGCAGCCGGGCAAGATGTTCCTGGTGGACCTGGAGAAAGGCCGCATCATCGACGACAAGGAGTTGAAGGACACCCTCGCCTCCGCCAAGCCCTACGCGGAATGGATCGAGCGGATCCGCGTCAAGCTCGATGAGGTCGAGACCGAGAAGACGCCGCCACTGAAGTCCCAGGTGCCGCTGCTCGACCGCCAGCAGGCGTTCGGCTACACGCAGGAGGACATCAAGTTTCAGCTCGCGCCGATGGCCGTGAATGCCGAGGAGCCGGTCGGCTCCATGGGCAACGATGCGGCTCTTGCAGTATTATCGTTTAAAAACAAGATATTATATAGCTATTTCCAGCAGCTCTTCGCGCAGGTCACGAACCCGGCGATCGACCCGATCCGCGAGGAGCTGGTGACTTCGCTTGTCTCCTTCATCGGGCCGAAGCCGAACCTCCTCGGCATCGACGAGATGAACCCGCCGTTGCGGCTGGAGATCAGCCAGCCGGTGCTCGACTTCTTCGAGATGGAGAAGATCCGGCACATCGACCGCTACACCGATGGCAAGTTCAAGTCGTTCGAGATCGACACCACCTACCCTATCGCCTGGGGAAAGGAGGCCGTCGAGGCACGACTCGCCTCCCTGTGTGCGCAGTCCGAGGACGCGGTGCGCGCGGGCTTCTCGGTCCTCGTCATTTCAGACCGCAGAATCGAGCGCGACCTGGTCGCGATTCCGGCGTTGCTCGCTCTGTCGGCCATCCATCAGCATCTCGTCAACAAGGGTCTGCGCACCAGCACTGGGCTCGTCGTCGAGACCGGCTCGGCGCGGGAGGTGCATCACTTTGCGCTGCTAGGCGGCTACGGCGCGGAGGCTGTGCACCCTTACCTCGCTCTCGAGACGCTGCTCGATCTCGCCGGACGCGGCGATTTCGGGGCGGGCGTCGATGGCAGGAAAGCGATCAAGAATTACGTCAAGGCGACCGGCAAGGGGCTGAAGAAGGTGATGTCCAAGATGGGCACCTCGACCTACATGTCGTACACGGGCGCGCAGATTTTCGAAGCAGTGGGATTGGCGCGCTCGCTGGTTGACAAGTATTTCGCCGGCACCACCTCGTCGGTCGGGGGCATCGGCGTATTCGAGGTCGCCGAGGAAGCAATCCGCATCCACCGGGCGGCATTCAGCGACGACGACCCGGTGCTGCGGGGCGCGCTGGATGCCGGCGGCGAATACGCGTGGCGCGTGCGCGGCGAAGAGCACATGTGGACGCCCGATGCGATCGCGAAGCTGCAGCATTCGGCGCGGAGCAATTCCTACCCGACGTATCAGGAATACGCGGCGATCGTCAACGACCAGTCGCGGCGTCACCTGACGTTCAGAGGGCTGTTCGAGTTCAAGTTCGAGCGCTGCGCGCCCGTCCCGATCGAGGAAGTCGAGCCTGCCGCCGAGATCGTCAAGCGCTTCTCGACCGGGGCGATGTCGCTCGGCTCCATTTCGACCGAGGCGCACACCACCCTGGCCATTGCCATGAACCGCATCGGCGGCAAATCCAACACCGGCGAGGGCGGCGAGGACCGCAAGCGCTACGCTAGAGTCGCAGCCGGGGAGACGCTGATGTCGCGCCTGGGGCGCGAGCGCGTGGAGGTCGACATCCCGCTCAAGGAGGGTGACTCGCTGAAATCCAAGATCAAACAGGTCGCCTCCGGGCGCTTCGGCGTCACCGCCGAGTACCTGGCGTCCGCCGAGATGATGCAGATCAAGATCGCGCAAGGGGCGAAACCCGGCGAGGGAGGGCAGCTGCCCGGGCGCAAGGTGTCGGAGTACATCGCGGAGATCCGCTACGCGACGCCCGGCGTCGAGCTCATTTCCCCGCCGCCGCACCATGACATCTATTCGATCGAGGACATCGCGCAGCTGATCCACGACCTCAAGAACGCGAACCCCGGGGCCGCGGTCAGCGTCAAGCTCGTCTCCGAGGTCGGCGTCGGCACGGTTGCCGCGGGCGTTTCCAAGGCCAAGTCGGACCACGTGACGATTTCCGGCCACGACGGCGGCACTGGCGCTTCTCCCTGGTCTTCCATCATGCACGCTGGAACGCCGTGGGAACTCGGCCTCGCGGAAACGCAGCAGACTCTGGTGCTCAACCGCCTGCGCGGGCGGATTGCGGTCCAGGTGGACGGGCAGATGAAGACCGGCCGCGACGTGGTGATCGGCGCGCTGCTCGGGGCGGACGAGTTCGGCTTCTCCACCGCGCCGCTCGTGGTCGAGGGCTGCATCATGATGCGCAAGTGCCACCTCAATACCTGCCCGGTCGGCGTGGCCACCCAGGACCCGGTGCTGCGCAGGAAGTTCGAGGGCAAGCCCGAGCACGTCGTCAATTACTTCTTCTTCGTCGCCGAGGAGGCGCGGGAGCTGATGGCGAAACTCGGCGTCCGCAAGTTCAACGACCTCATCGGGCGCAGCGATCTCCTCGAGAAGAAGAAGGGCATCGAGCACTGGAAAGCGCGGGGTCTGGACTTCTCGAAGATCTTCGCCACGCCGCAAATGCCGGCCGAAGTCGCGCGTTACCACAGCGAGAAGCAGGACCACGGGCTGGAAAAGGCGCTCGACAACCGGCTGATCGAGCTGGCACGCCCCGCGCTCGAGCGCGGCGAGAAGATCACCATCGAGACGCCGATCCGCAACATCAATCGCACGGTCGGAACCATGCTGTCGTGGGAGATCGCCAAGCGTTACGGGCACGAGGGGCTGCCGGACGACACGATCCATGTTCGCTTCGCGGGCTCCGCCGGCCAGAGCTTCGGTGCATTCCTCGCGAAGGGCGTGACGCTCGATCTGATCGGCGACACCAACGACTACTGCGGCAAGGGGCTCTCGGGCGGGCGCATCTCGGTGCAGCCCTCGCCCAAGTTCCGCGGCGAACCGACCGAAAACATCATCACCGGCAACGTCGTGCTCTATGGCGCGATCGCTGGCGAGGCGTACTTCCGGGGTGTTGCGGGGGAGCGTTTCGCAGTGAGAAATTCAGGCGCCCAGGCGGTCGTCGAGGGCATCGGCGACCACGGCTGCGAATACATGACCGGCGGCAGCGTGGTGGTGTTGGGTATTACCGGCCGCAATTTCGCCGCCGGCATGTCGGGTGGCATCGCGTACGTGCTTGACGCCGACGGCGAGTTCGTCAAGCGCTGCAATACCTCGATGGTGGCGCTGGAGCCCCTGCACGCCGAGGCCGAGCAGGAGGCGAAGCTCGCGCGCGAGCTGTGGCACGGCGGCGTGGCCGACGAAGCGATCGTGAAGCGGCTGATCGAGAACCATGCGCGTCATACAGGCAGCGCGCAGGCGAAGCGCGTGCTGGATCGCTGGAGCGAGTACCGGCCGAAATTCATCAAGGTCTTCCCGAACGAGTACCGGCGCGCGCTCGGCGAGCTCGCCGCCAAGGGACGCAAGATCGCCGCATGACCGGAACAGGGGGTGGGGCGCCTTCCGCATCCGCGGCGGGGCCTTCCCGCTCCCCTTCCCCCCGCGCCCCCCGGCACGGTCAACCGACGTCCGAACTGAACAGGTACATGGGCAAGATCACAGGATTTCTCGAGCACGGTCGCGTCGAAGAGACGTACGAGCCAAAAGAAGCCCGCAAGAAGCATTACCGTGAGTTCATCCCCCACCTCACGGACGAGGCGGCGGGCATCCAGGGCGCGCGCTGCATGGACTGCGGCATCCCGTTCTGCATGAGCGGCTGTCCGGTCAACAACATCATCCCCGACTGGAACGATCTCGTATACCGCCAGGACTGGAGGTCCGCGATCGAGACGCTGCACTCGACCAACAACTTCCCCGAGTTCACGGGCCGGGTGTGCCCGGCACCGTGCGAGGAGGCCTGCGTGTTGCGCATCAATGAAGATCCGGTCGGCATCAAGTCGATCGAGCACGCGATCATCGACAAGGCGTGGGAAGCAGGCTGGGTCAAGCCGCAATCCCCCGCGCGCAAGACCGGCAGGAAAGTCGCGGTCGTGGGCTCCGGCCCCGCCGGGCTCGCGTGCGCGCAGCAGCTCGCGCGCGCCGGCCACGAGGTCGTCGTGCTCGAAAAGACCGACCGCATCGGGGGGCTGCTGCGCTACGGCATCCCCGATTTCAAGCTCGAGAAATGGCAGATCGACCGGCGCATGGAGCAGATGGCGGCCGAGGGCGTTTCGTTCCGCACCAGCGTTTGTGTCGGCAGCGAGCGCCCCGGCAAGGGCGTTCCTGACTGGTCGAAGGAGCTGATTGCGCCCGGGAAGCTCCTCGCCGAGTTCGATGCGGTGGTGCTTGCGGGCGGGGCGGAGCAGCCGCGCGACCTGCCCATACCGGGCCGGGAGCTCGAGGGCGTGCACTTCGCGATGGAGTTCCTGCCGCTGCAGAACAAACGCGTCGCGGGCGACGCGGACGTGCCCGACCTGTGGGCGACCGGCAAACACGTGGTGATCATCGGCGGCGGTGATACCGGCTCCGACTGCGTCGGAACATCGAACCGCCATGGGGCCCGGTCCATCACGCAGTTCGAGCTTTTGCCCATGCCGCCCGACGTGGAGAGAAACCCCGACTGGCCGTACTGGCCGACGCGGTTGCGCACCTCCGCTTCGCACCAGGAGGGCGTCAATCGCGACTGGTCGGTCGCCACCAAGGAATTCGTCGGCGAGGGTGGCAAGGTCAAGGCGCTCAGGGTAGTGCGGCTGGCGTGGAAGGACGGCAGGATGAGCGAGGTTCCGGGCTCGGAGTTCACGCTGCCCGCCGATCTCGTGTTGCTGGCGATGGGGTTTGTCTCCCCGGTCCAGACCGTCCTGGACGGCTTCGGCGTTGAAAAGGACGCGCGCGGCAACGCCCGGGCGACCACCGACGGGACTGGCTGTTATGCCACCTCGGTGCGCAAGGTATTCGCCGCCGGCGACATGCGGCGCGGGCAATCACTCGTGGTATGGGCGATACGCGAGGGGCGACAGTGCGCGCGCGCGGTGGATGAATTTCTTATGGGGTCTTCGGAGCTGCCGCGCTGAAAAGCAGGATTGAGGATCGAGGATCGAGGATCGAGCGGAAGCCGCCCGACGCATTTTCTCAATCCTCAGTCCTAATAGCTCAATCCTGATGTCTAAGCTCAAAAACGACACGCTGATCCGCGCGCTGTTGAGGCAGCCCACGCCCTACACGCCGGTGTGGCTCATGCGCCAGGCCGGGCGCTATCTCCCCGAGTACAACACCACCCGCGCCCGCGCCGGCAGCTTTCTCGCGCTCGCCAAAAACCCCGACCTCGCAACCGAGGTGACGTTGCAGCCGCTCGCCCGCTTTCCGCTTGACGCCGCCATCGTTTTTTCCGACATACTCACGATACCCGACGCAATGGGCCTCGGATTGAGTTTTTCCGAGGGCGAGGGGCCGCGCCTCGAGCGCCCCCTGCGTGAGGAGCGGGAAATACGCAAGCTGCTCGTGCCCGACCCGCGGGAGCATCTGGGTTACGTGCTCGATACCGTGCGCCAGGTGCGTTCAGCGCTGAACGGCGAGGTGCCTCTCATCGGGTTCTGCGGCAGCCCCTACACGCTGGCCTGCTACATGGTGGAAGGGGGCGCCAGCGCCGATTTCCACACGGTGAAGTCGATGCTCTACAGCCGCCCCGAGTTGCTGCACCATATCCTGGAAGTCAATTGCCGCTCCGCCACTGCCTACCTCAACGCCCAGATCGAGGCAGGGGCCCAAGTGGTGATGATTTTCGATACCTGGGGCGGCACGCTGGGTGCGGCGGAGTACCGGGAATTCTCCCTCTCTTACATGCAGCGCGTCGTGGAAGGCGTGAAGCGCGAGCACCATGGAGAGCGGGTCCCGAGCATCCTCTTCACCAAGGGCGGAGGCGGATGGCTCGAGGCGCTGGCCGCCAGCGGCTGCGACGCGGTCGGGGTCGACTGGACGGTCGATCTCGGCGCGGCGCGGGGCCGTATCGGCCAACGCGTATCCCTCCAAGGTAACCTCGATCCGGCGGTGCTGCTCGCGGGAAAGAACGCGGTCCGTGCAGGTGTCGCCGCCGTCCTTGCCGCCTACGGCAGGGGCGCTGGCCATGTATTCAATCTCGGCCATGGCGTCATGCAGTTCACCTCTCCTGACAACGTCACGGCACTGGTGGAAGCGGTCCACGAATTGAGTCCGGCCTATCACTGAAGATCCGCGCCAGTGCTGGGTTTGCGGGCGATCCACTCAACTTATGCACATGACGATCTGGCGCAGCATGTGGGCCACGGAAATCGACCCGGGGCGCAATGATTTGATCTAATCATCTGATTTATAAACGTTTCTTGTGCTGGGCTTGGCTGGGACTATTAGCAGCGAGCCGGTCAGCGCCGACCGCAGCGTGCACCGGTCATGCTCTATCAACACGGTTATCCACAGCGGCGTGTTGATAACGTAAAAATTCCGCTTCCCCTTAATCAGTTGGCGTTTGTTCATTGGAACCGCTGGAACATGAAGGCGCGCTGCCTGAGCCGTTCACGATGCAAGCGATCGCCGGCATGAGCATCATTCGCGTCGCGCTCGACGTCCCGGTCGCCAAGCTGTTCGATTACCGCGCGCGGGAAGCGAGCGCCGCCGATGTCGGCCGCCGCGTGCTGGTGCCTTTCGGCCGGAAAACCGCGGTGGGTGTGATCGTCGAGCTCGCTCATTCCACGGCGGTCCCTGTGGAGCGGTTGAAGGGTGCCATCCGAATACTGCACGAGTTCCCGCCGCTCGCGGCTGAGGACCTGCGACTGCTGCGGTTCGCCGCCGATTACTACCACCACCCGCTGGGCGCGGTGGTGATGGGCGCGCTGCCGACGCGCCTGCGCCGTGTCGCCGGTTCCCCGCGATCCAAGGAACGCGGCAGTTACCTTCTCACCCCGGCCGGGAGCGCATTGGCGCAGGCCGCGCTGCCGCCGCGTGCCCGCACCCAGCGCCGGCTGCTGGAGCGCTTGCGTCAGGGGCCACTTGACCATGCCGAGGCAGGCACCGCCTTCCGACAGGCCCGCTCCACGCTCAAGCGGTTCATGGAGCGCGGCTGGGTGACGCTCCAGGAGGAAGGGCCTGCGGTCAGGACAGCGCCGCTCGAGGCCGCTGCCGCGCCTGAACTCACCGCCGAGCAAGCGCGGGCTGTGTCCGAGATCCGCGCTGGCCTCGGTGGATTTCACGCGTTTCTCTTGCTGGGGGTCACCGGCAGCGGCAAGACGGAGGTCTACCTGCACGCCATCGCCGCAACGCTTGAGGCAGGGGGGCAGGCGCTGGTGCTGGTGCCCGAGATCGCGCTCACACCGCAGCTGGAAGCGCTGGTACAACAGCGCTTTCCAGGCACGCATACGGTCAGCTTGCACAGCGCGCTCGCCGAAGCGGAGCGCCTGGAGCACTGGCGCGCGGCGTGCTCCGGGCGGGCCCGCATCGTTCTCGGCACCCGGCTCGCCGTGTTCGCACCGCTGCCGGAATTGGGCCTCATCGTCGTGGACGAGGAGCAGGACAGTTCCTTCAAGCAGGGGGAGGGGTTCCGCTATTCGGCGCGGGATCTCGCCGTGGTGCGCGCCCGGCAGCGCGGCGTGCCGGTCGTGCTCGCCTCGGCTACACCCGCGCTCGAAACCTATCACAACGCCGTCAGCGGCCGCTACACGCTGCTCACGCTGTCGAGCCGCATCGGCGCCCCGCCGCCACGCATCTCCTGCATCGACACGCGCGGCGACAAGTTGAGCGACGGTCTGTCGGAGCGCCTGCTGGCCGGGCTGCGCGAGCGCGTCGCGGGCGGCGAGCAGGCACTGGTGTTCATCAATCGCCGAGGTTACGCTCCGGTGCTGATGTGCCGGTCCTGCGGGTGGATATCCGGCTGCCAGCGCTGCTCGGCACGACTCGTGCTGCACCTGCCTGAGCGGCGGCTGCGCTGCCACCATTGCGGCCATGTCTC
>JBGQGU010000081.1:0-9430 GCA_041497655.1 Gammaproteobacteria bacterium | reverse complement strand
CGTGCCGATGCGCGCCAATCTTCTGGACTACCGCGTGCCCACGATCGCCGAATCTCCGCCGATCGAAGTGAAGATCGTGGAAGCGCGCGATCCCAGCGGGCCGTACGGCGCGAAGGAGGCGAGCGAAGGCCCGGTCGGCGGGTTCGGCCCGGCGCTCGCCAGCGCGGTGGCCGAGGCCATCGGCATACGGGTGCCGGGGCTGCCGCTGTCACCGGACCGGGTGCTGGAGGCGATTCATGCCCGCCGGCGCAGCGAGCGCCTGAAAGCCGCGCTGAAGGATGCGAGCTGAGATGGAAATGCTGCCCGAGTTCGTGGTCAGGCACGCGGAGACGCCGCAGGAGGCGACACGCCTGCTCGCGGGCGATGCCGAGGCGCGGATCCTTTCCGGCGGGACCGGACTCATCGCCAATATGAGGCTCGGCCTGGGCGCGCCGTCGGTGCTCGTTTCGCTCGAGCGACTCCAGGGATTTCGTGATGTCACCGACCTGGGCGGCGTGTTGCGGTTGGGAGCCGGAGTCACGCTGTCCCGCCTGGCGACCGATGCCGACGTCGGCCGGTGCGCGCCGGCGCTCGCGGCGGCGGCCGCCATGGTCGCCGGACCGGCGCATCGCAGCGCCGCCACCCTCGGAGGAAATCTTTGCCTGGACACGCGTTGCGTGTTCTACAACCAGAACGAAACGTGGCGCAGTTCGATCGGCTACTGCCTGAAATATCGCGGCGACCTCTGTCACGTCGCGCCGCGCGGCAAGCGCTGTCATGCCGCATATAGCGGCGATCTCGCGCCGGTGCTGCTGGTGCTCGGGGCCGAGGTCGAGATCGCGGGACCGGGCGGCGTGCGGCGCGCGCCGCTCGGCGCGCTGTACCGCGATGACGGCGCGCAGCACCTGACGCTTGCCCGCGGCGAATTTCTCACCGCCGTGCTCGCGCCGGCGGCGCGGCCGGGGACGCGCGTCGCGTATCGAAAGGCGCGGGTGCGCGGCGCCATCGACTTCCCGCTCGCCGGGGTCGCCGTGGCGCTCGGGACCGAGGACGGCCGCGTGCGCGACTTGCGGGTTGCGCTCACCGGCACCAACCCGTACCCCCTATTGCTCGCCGGCACCGGGGAATTTCGCGGTCAGACGCCCGATCAGGCACTGCTCGACAGGCTCGTCAAGCTGGTGCAAAGGCAGGCGGGCCCTCAACGAACCACGGTGACTTCGTCGAACTACCGGCGGCAGGTTGCAGCGGCGATTGCCAGGCGCCTCGTGAGCGAACTCGCGGTCGCGGGTTGATGGGCGGCGTTGGCCGCGGTCAAGGTAGGTCCCGCCCGATCGGTCATTTCAACAGATACCCGAACCGTCGCATCGCCTTGGCATAGGCGTCCGGACTCAGCTTGTTGACAACCGGAAACTTGTCGCGCCAGTGGTACGGGCGGCAAGCATCGATGATTGCGCGCGAGTTGGTGTTATCGCCGCGCGCTTTCTGCTCCGGCGGGATGCGCGGATCGAGCGGCGTGCTCCAGGCGCCGTTGATGATGTCGATCGAAGTCGCCGGGTCCGAGCGCGTCAGCATTCCCCACATCAGGTCCTCGAGATTGGTGACATCGATGTCCTCATCGACCACGATGACGTACTTGCCCGAGTACGCCCCGGCATGGCATTGCGATGCGACGTGGCCCGCCTGTTTCGCGTGTCCCGGATAGCGCTGCTTGATCGACACCCCGAGCAGCATGCGCGAGCCTCCCACTTCATGCGCCCACACCGCCTGCACGTCGGGAACCCCGGCCTGCTGCAGGTACTTGCGGATCAGCGCCGAGCGCGTCACCGCACGGTAGCGCGCCTGTTCCTCGGGCGGCTGTTGCGGCGGGCAGCCGAACAGGATCGGGTCATTGCGGTGATAGATCGCCTTTACGTCCATCACCGGCTCCTCGCGCATGTCGCTGCCGTAGTATCCGGTCCACTCGCCGAACGGGCCTTCGGGCTTCACATTGTGCGGATCGACGAATCCTTCGAGGACGATTTCCGCGTTGGCGGGGAATGGCAGTCCGGTGACCTTGCCGCGAACGACTTTCAAGGGCTTGCCGCGCAGGCCGCCCACGATATCGAGCTCGCACACGCCGTAGGGCATTTCACTGCTCGACATGAGGAAGGTGAGCGGATCGCCGCCGCACACGATCACGACCGGCATCGGCTCGTTGCGCGCCCGGTACTTCTCGCGATGGATGCGCCCGTGCTTGCCGGGCGAGATGTAGAACCCCACCGATTGCTTGTCGTGGATCATGACGCGGTAGGTGCCGGCGTTGATCCATTTTTCCTCCGGGTCCATGGTCACGTTGAAGCTGCCGGTGCCGATGTAACGGCCGCCGTCGCGTTCGTGCCAGATCGGCACGGGAAAGCGCGTCACGTCGACCTCGGCGCCCGTCATCACGTTTTCCATCACCGGGCCGGACTCGACAAATTCGTGCTTGAGGGTGGGCAGCTCGCGCAGGTAGGTGTCGAGAAATGCCTGCGACAGTTCCATCTTGTTGAACTCGAGCGGCAAGCCGAGGGTCATGTTCTTGCGGCGTCCCGCGAAGAAATTGACGAGCACCCGATGCCCCTTGGGATAGCCCGGCACCTCGTCGAAAATCACGCACGGCGCGGTGTCCGAGTGCATGATCAGGTCCGCGGCAAGGCCGATGTCCTCCTGCCACGAGGCGCCCTTGACGTGCTGGATCTCGCCGAGCCGATCAGCCTGCGCGATCCACCCGCGCAGATCTTCGTAGGCGAACTGGAAGCGGGGATCCTTGCCGCGATTCATCGCCCCGGACACGATGCTGCCGACCGGATTGCTCATGGCGTCGGGGGCTTCTTTGACGGTATCCATTTCATGCTCCTCGATTCGCCCTCATGGCGTTGCGGAAAACTACCCCCCAAGAAGGCGTAGGGATTTGATCCAGAGCAAAGATTATCTCACTGTGATTATCTGGCCGTTCCATGAAGGAGTGAGTGTCTCCTTGCCCGACGGCAAACTCGCGACTTTACTTTAACTTATTACTACAACCACTGGTTCTTAAAAGTATTTCAATGCAGATTACCGGCCGGTAGGTTACAATGAGTTCTATGGGCCTGTTACCCGACAGGAAAGTGGTGCCGCTCAGGCGGCGGGCGAAACACGCGCGACATGCGCCGTGGCAGGCCGCCGTAGACCGGCTGGAAGCGCGCGTCGCCGAGGTCGAGCGCGGCATGGATGCGCTCGACCGCCGCATGACCGCGCTCGGCAAGCACGGGCGCATGCAGGTCGCGGCGTCGGTGTCCATCATCCTCCACGCCATCATCATTTTCGGCGTGAGCTTCAAACTGCCGGACCTCTCCAATCTTGCCGCCCAGCCGCCGCTCGAAGTGACGCTGGTCAACGCCAAGACCCAGGCGCGGCCAAAGAAGGCCGACACCCTCGCCCAGGCCAACCTGGATGGCGGCGGCAACACCGACGCCCGGCGCCGCGCGCGGAGCCCTCTGCCGGTGCCCATCGAAGACAAGCAGGGCGCGGAGCTCGCCATGGCGCAGAAACGCGTCGAGAAACTGGAGCGCGAGGCGAAGCAGCTCATGACCCAGGCGCGGTCGAAAACAACTGTCGCGCCCCCGCTCGAGGCGCCGCAGCCGAAGGAGGAACCGCGGGTCGCGCCGAGTGCCTCCGAGATCGTGAGCCGCGGCATGGAGATCGCCCGGCTCGAGGCGCAGATCGCGCGCGAGTGGGAAAACTACCAGCAGCGGCCGCGGCGGCGCTTCATCGGTGCGCGCGCGCAGGAGTTCCGATTCGCGCGCTACATCGAGGACTGGCGCGCCAAGGTCGAGCGGGTGGGGGAGCTCAACTACCCGCAGGCCGCGCGCGACCAGCGGATCTACGGCAGCATGGTGGTGACCGTGTCGATCAAGTCCGACGGCTCGCTCGATCGGGTGGAGATCAACCGCCCGTCGGGGCAGCGGATACTCGACGCGGCGGCGCTGCGCATCGTCCAGCTTGCGGCGCCCTTCGCGCCGTTCCCGGCCGATATCGCGAAGGACACGGACATCCTCAGCATCACGCGCACCTGGATCTTCACCCGCTCCGACCAGCTCGTCACCGAATGATGTTCCGCGTTCGAGGCCCTTGATTCGAGCCTCAGAATGCAGTTTCCAGTCCCAAGATCCGGAATTTTGAGCGCGGAACATCATGACCGACCAGTACGCCGTCATCGGCAACCCTGTCGAGCACAGCCTCTCGCCCCAGATTCACGCCGAGTTCGCGCGCGTGACGGGCCAGGACCTCGCCTACGACAGGATACTTGCGCCACGCGATGGCTTCCGCGACGCGGTGCTGGCGTTCCGCACTGCGGGCGGCAAGGGGCTCAACGTCACGCTGCCGTTCAAGCACGAGGCCTGGCGCCTCGCCGTCGTGCGCAGCGGTTTCGCGCTGGTCGCGGGGGCGGTCAACACGCTGTCATTCCAGGGCGAGAGAATCGTGGGCCACAACTCGGATGGGATCGGGCTCGTGCGCGACCTCACGCGCAATCTGCGCGTCGCGGTGCGCGGTAAACGCGTGCTGCTGATGGGGGCGGGCGGCGCAGGCTACGGCGTGATGGAGTCGCTGCTGCGGGAGCAGCCGGAGTCGGTGGTGGTCGCGAATCGCACGCTGGAAAAGGCAATCGCGCTGGTGGGGCACTTCGAGAAGCTGCAATCGTACGCGCCGCAGGGGATCTCGGCGCGCCCTTACGAGGCGCTCGCCGGCGCCCGGTTCGACATCCTGGTCAACGCCACGTCGGCGGGACTCGAGGGCGCCATGCCCCCCCTCCCGGAAGGCGTCTTTGCTCCCGGCGCGCTCGCCTACGACATGGTGTACGCCCGGCGCACGCCATTTCTCGATTTCGCGCAACAGCAGGGTGCGCGTGTCTCCGACGGCCTCGGCATGCTCGTCGAGCAGGCGGCCGAATCGTTCTTCGTCTGGCGTGGCGTCTATCCGGAAACGCGCTCCGCGATGGCGATACTGAGACGCCAAATGAAACCATGAGCAGCTAGCGATGAGCAGCAGGCGGATGGGCTACACTCGGGCTACCGCTTACCCCTTTCCCCGGATGCGAGCCGTCCTGCGCTGGACGTGGTACGCGCTACTGCTGGCGCTGATCGGGCTCGTGGTGGTGCAGTTCTGGTTCCTCGCGCACGTCTGGTATTGGGCGGACCACAATCCGGAGAGCACCGCGTTCATGCGGGCGCGGCTTGAGAACCTGCGCGAGGACGATCCCAACGCCCGGATCGACCAGCGGTGGGTTCCTTATAGCCGGATACCGGGACATCTCAAGCGGGCGGTGATCGCCGCCGAGGACGACAAGTTCGTCGGCCACTGGGGCTTCGACTGGGCAGCGATCGAGAGGGCCTACGAGCGAAACCGCCAGGAAGGTGAAATCGTGCGGGGTGCCTCGACCATCAGCCAGCAGCTTGCCAAGAACCTCTTCCTCTCGGCCGAACGCGCCTGGTGGCGCAAGGCGCAGGAGGCGGGCATTACGGTCATGCTCGAAACCCTGCTCACCAAGCGCCGCATCCTCGAAATCTATCTCAACGTGGTGGAGTGGGGCGACGGGGTGTATGGTGCGGAGGCCGCCGCGCGCCACCACTTCGGCGTGCCGGCGGTGGCGCTGTCGCCGGCCCAGGCTGCGCAGCTCGCCGCCATGCTGCCGAGCCCGCGCAGCTATCCGCCCGGCCTCGACACCGTCTATCTCCAGCGGCGCACGGCGCAGATCTTTTCGCAAATGCGCCATGCGCGCGTTCCCTGACAGGTGAAAAAGCGTGAGTCGTGGCCGCCTTCGACGGCCTTCAAGCAGTTGACCCAGTCGAATCACAAATCACGATTCACGACTCACCATTCGGTAGAATAGTGCTCCTCGAAAACCCTCAAAGGATATTCAGCATGGAGAGAAGGCAATTCCTGGCGGGCCTGGGTGCCCTGGGCGCATCCGGGCTCATCGGCGCCGCGGAGCGGGCCGCGCCGTTACGCGGGCCCGATGTGATCTTCGTGCCGACGCCGGGCGATATCGTGGACACGATGCTCAAGATGGCGGCAGTCACCAAGAAGGACACAGTTTACGATCTCGGCTGCGGCGACGGCCGCATTGTCATCACAGCCGCGCAGAGATACGGCGCGCGGGGGGTCGGCATCGACATCGACCCGGAACGGGTCGAAGAGGCAACGGCCAACGTCAGGAAAGCCGGCGTCGCTGACCGGGTGAAGATCATCCGCGGCGACCTGTTCGAGGCTGACATCAGCGCCGCGACGGTCGTCACCCTCTACCTCCTCACCGAACTCAACCTCAAGCTGCGACCCAAGCTGCTGCGGGACCTCAATCCCGGCACCCGCGTCGTCTCGCATGCCTTCGCCATGGGCGACTGGAAGCCCGAGCGCACGGCGGACATCTCGGGCACGACGGTTTACCTGTGGCGCATCCCGCCGCGCCAGGCGTAATGGCCCGGGGCAGCGCCTCGACGGCGCGGTGTATGTGATTCATTTTCCGGACTCTCTTGATGTGCGAGCGTTTTCTTGACCGGGCCATAAATCGGGAATAATCTTTGCTGCGGCAGTGTTTTCAAGAGAGCTCGCAGCTCGCGAGCCGTCGGCAATAACTCGAGGGGAAAGCAGCAAGGATGCGCGGCGCAGCGGTCGGGAGCTGCGCGTGCAGGCCGTTAACCAGCAGGAGGGGAAGTCATGCGACTCAACGTCAATGGAAGAGCCTATGAGGTGGACGTCGAACCCGAGATGCCGCTGCTCTGGACGCTGCGCGAATTCATCGGGCTGACCGGCACCAAGTACGGCTGCGGCATCAAGGAGTGCGGTGCATGCTCGGTACACATCAATGGCGAGGTGCTGCGCTCCTGCTCGATTCCGACCGGTGCCGTCAAATCCAGCGACAGGATTGTTACCATCGAGGGCTTGTCGCGCGACAGCTCGCACCCGGTGCAGAAGGCCTGGGTGGAGCTCGACGTGCCGCAATGCGGCTATTGCCAGTCCGGGCAGATCATGGCCGCGGCGGCGTTGCTGGAGAAGAACCCGCAGCCGACCGACAAGGACATCGACGAGGCGATGACCAATATCTGCCGGTGCGGTACTTACCAGCGCATACGAGCAGCCATACACATGGCGGCGGGCACCGGCAAGGGAGGAAGCGGTTCCATCATTCACATGACGGCTGATGCGGCCGCGAGTCCCGTTGCTCCGGCCGAGGGCGGGAAGGCGGAGCGCGAGGAAGTTCATTGAGGATATCCATCATGAACAAGACTAAATCCGGAAAATCCGCAAACATTTCGCGTCGCAAATTCATCGTCGGTTCCGCAGCGGCAGGCGGCGGGCTGGCACTGGGCTTCAACCTCCCGTTCGGTGTCGAACCTGCCGCGGCGCAGGGCGCGGACGGAGGCAACACCGAGGTCAACGCGTGGGTCGTCGTCAAGCCCGACGACACCTGTGTGATCCGCGTCGCGCGCTCGGAAATGGGACAGGGCACGCACACCGGCCTCGCCCAACTCGTCGCCGAGGAGCTCGAGTGCGACTGGGGGAAGGTGGCCATCGAGCCCGTTACTGCCGGCCGGAACCTCGCCCGCAAGCGCGTCTGGGGCGAAATGGCGACCGGAGGCAGTCGCGGCATCCGCATCTCGCAGGATTACGTGCGGCGGGGCGGCGCCGCGGCGCGCATGATGCTGCTGCAAGCGGCGGCCGACCAGTGGAACGTGCCGGTCGGCGAAGTCACCGTGGCCAACGGCGTGATTACGCACGCGGCCTCCGGTCGCTCGACGAGCTACGGCCATGTCGCAGCAGCGGCGGCCAAACTGACCGCGCCGGATCCCAAGAGCATCAAGCTCAAGAACCCTAAGGACTGGAAGATCGCCGGCAAGCCGATGAAGCGGCTGGACACCGCTCCGAAGGTAAACGGCACTCACGTCTTTTCGATCGACCTCCAGCTGCCGGACATGCTGCATGCCGCGATCAAGGCCTGCCCGGTGTACGGCGGCAAGTTGAAGAGCTACGACGAGTCGAGGATCGCGGGCCGGCGCGGCGTCGGCGGCGTCGTCGAGGTGAACGATGCGACCATCGCCGTTGTCGCCAACACGTGGTGGCGGGCCAAGTCGGCGCTCGATGCGCTGCCGATCGTGTGGGACGAAGGCCCCAGCGCCAAGCAGTCGAGCGCAACCATTGCGGCGCACCTGGCGGGCGGCCTCACCTCAAGCGACGCATTCGCCGATATCAACGACGGCAACGCGCCGCAAGCGATCGCGGGGGCGGCGAAGAAAATCGAGGCGGTGTACAGCACGCCTTTCCTGTCCCACTCCTGCATGGAGCCCATGAATTGCACGGTGAGGATCACGGCGAACAAGGCCGAGGTCTGGATGCCGAGCCAGAACGCGGAAGCGTCACTCGCCGCGCTGTCGTCAGCTTCGGGCTTGCCGCTCGCCCAATGCGAGGCCTACAACCACGGTCTTGGCGGCGGCTTCGGCCGGCGCGGCGGCACGCAGGATTTCGTGCGCCAGGCGGTCGCCATCGCCCAGCGCTATCCGGGCAGACCGGTGAAGATGGTGTGGGCCCGCGAGGAAGACCAGGCGCACGACTTCTACCGGCCGATCTCGCAATGCAAGCTCTCCGCCGGCCTCGATCAGGGCGGCAACCTGGTCGGGCTGCACATCCGCGTGTCCGGGCAGTCGATTAACGCCTGGCTGGCCCCGCACAACATCAAGGACGGGAAGGACGTCCGGCAGCTTCAGGGCTTGTGGAAACAGCCCGGGGATGCGCAGATCGGCTACACCGTGCCCAACTTCATGACCGAGTACGCGATGCGCAACACGCACGTGCCGGTCGGGCCGTGGCGCGGCGTCAACATCAACCAGAACGCCGTGTATCTCGAATGTTTCATGGACGAGGTCGCCCGGGCGGCCGGAAGAGACCCGCTCGAATTCCGCCGCTCCCTGATGCAGAACCATCCGAAGCATCTGGGGGTGCTCAATGCAGTGGCGGAGAAGGGCGATTGGGGCAAGCCGCTGCCCGCCGGAGTCCATCGCGGCATCGCTCAGTTCATGGGGTATGGCAGCTACATAGCGGCCGTCGCCGAGGTCTCGGTGAGCAGCAAAGGCGAGGTCAAGGTCCACCGCATGGTGCTCGCGACCAATTGTGGCCATGCGGTCAATCCGGCCACGATCGCTGCCCAGGTCGAGGGCTCGGTGGCGTACGGCTTCGATGCGTTGCAGAACGAGATCACGATCCAGAACGGGCGGGCCGTGGAGCTGAACTTCGACAAGTACCGGCCCGCGCGCCTTTACCAGCTGCCCAGGATCGAGACGGTGATTGTGCCGACCTACGACTTCTGGGGTGGCGTGGGAGAGCCGACGATCTGCGTGACGGCGCCTGCGGTGCTGAACGCCATACACGCGGCGACGGGCAAGCCGGTGCGCACCCTGCCGAT
>JBGQGU010000080.1:0-9457 GCA_041497655.1 Gammaproteobacteria bacterium | reverse complement strand
GAGTACGGCTCGCCCATCTACCGCGGGTACCGGCCGAAGTGGGATGCGGCGTGCGTCGCGCTGCTGCGCCGCGCGGGCTGTGTCGTCCTCGGCAAGACCGTCACCACGGAATTCGCCCACGTTCATCCGGGGAAGACGCGCAATCCGCACAATCCTGCGCATACGCCGGGCGGCTCGTCGAGCGGATCGGCGGCTGGCGTCGCCGACCATATGGTGCCGCTCGCGCTCGGCACGCAGACCGGCGGCTCCATCATCCGCCCCGGGGCGTTCTGCGGAACCGTCGCCTGCAAGCCCAGCTTCAACTCCATCAACCGCGCCGGGCTCAAATTCGCCGCGGAATCGCTCGACACCATCGGCGTGTTCGCGCGCACCGCGGAGGATGCCGCGCTCGGCCTGCACGTGCTGTCGGGACGCGCCCTCCCGGACTTCGGGCAGGCGGACGGGCGCAAGCCGCGCGTCGGCCTGTGCCGGACGCCGCGCTGGGAGGACGCGGATGCCGCGACTCATGCGGCGATCGGGCGTGTGGCGGAGCAACTCGCGAAGGCGGGCGCCCCGGTTGCCGACTTCGAACTGCCCGAGGGTTGCGCTGAACTGTTCGAAGAGCACGGCAAGATCATGAACTACGAGTCAGCACGGGCGCTCGCCTGGGAATATCTGAACCATCCGGACAAGATCAGCGCCACGCTGCGGCCTCGGATCGAAGAAGGCTGGCAGTTGTCGCGCGAAGCATACGATGCGGCGCGCGCGCTGGCGCGCGGCTGCAGGCGCCGGCTGGCGGACCAAATGACGGAATACGATTTCCTGATCACGCCGAGCGCGCCGGGCGAAGCGCCGGCGACGCTCGAGACGACGGGCAGCTCGGTCTTCAACCGCGTATGGACGCTGCTGGGCGTGCCGTGCGTGACGTTGCCCTTCGGCAGCGGCCCGCACGGGGTGCCGCTCGGCGTGCAGCTCGTGGGTTCCTTTGATGGCGACAGCACGCTGCTGGCGTGGGCGCACTGGGCCGAGAAGGCGCTGCGATGACAAAGCGCTACGCGTTGCTGGCAGCGTGCCCGCTTGTACTGCTCATGGCCGCGGCGCTACCTGCCGGCGCGCAAAGTTATCCCGCCAAGCCGGTGCGCTTCATTGTTCCGTTCCCGCCCGGCGGCCCGACCGACATACTCGGCCGCGTGGTGGCAACGCGCCTGGCCGAAGCGTGGACGGTGCCGGTGGTCGCCGACAATCGTCCGGGCGCCGGCGGCAACATCGGCACGGAGCAGTGCGCAAGGTCTCCGGCGGACGGCTATACCATCTGCATGCTGTCCATCGCGCAAACCATCTCGCCCTCGATCTATCCCAGGCTCGCCTTCGACCCGGCGCGGGATTTCGCGCACGTGACGCTGCTGGCGACGCTGCCGAGCCTGCTGGTGGTGCACCCGTCGCTGCCGGCGCGCAACGTCAAGGAACTGGTCGGCCTCGCCAGGGTCAGGCCCGGCGCCTTGAGCTACGCCTCGGGCGGCGCGGGCACCAGCACGCAGTTGCTGATGGAGTGGTTGAAGCTCGAGGCCGGAATCAATATCGTGCACGTGCCGTACAAGGGCTCGGGACCCGCGTTGATGGACCAGATTTCCGGGCAAATCGAGGTGGCGTTCACCACCATCATCGCCGTGCTTCCCTATATCCAGGCGGGACGATTGCGCGCGATCGCGGTGTCTACCCGGGAGCGGTTTCCGACCCTGCCCGCCGTGCCGGCCGTCGCGGAATCCGGGCTCAAGGACTTCGATGGCGGGTCGTGGCAGGGAATCGTGATGCCCGCCGGATCGCCGCGCGATGCGCTGAGCAAGGTGAGCCTCGACCTGACGAAGATGCTGCGCTCGCCCGACACCCGGGAGAAGATCCTCGCCATGGGCGGGATCACCCTTGGCAACTCTCCCGAGGAATTCTCGGTTTTCGTCAGGACCGAAATGGAGAAATGGGCGAAAGTGGTGAAAGCCGCTGGAATCAGATCTGAATAAGGCGTGACATGGTACTGCGTGACGTGATACTGCGTGACGTGAAACGGCGTGAGGCGAAGCAAACCCGGGAAGAACTCCCACCACCCCGTCACTTTGTGACACCCCGCCCGGCCAGTCGCGCTGCATCGCGCCTGGCGTTCGCCGGCTCGAATGTGCGCAGGCACATTCTTCGAAACCCCGGCTCACCCTCGGGCAGGAGGGGAATCCACCAATACTCCCCTCCTGTACAAGAGGGGTGGCGCCGTCCTCTCCTCCCGCCTTCCCACATTAGGTGAAGGCGGCTCGAACCTCCCCTCGCCCTTCGAGGGAGAGGGGCGGGGGTGAGGGTTGGCGCCGGGGTGGTTCGAGTCACGCCTTACCATGTCACGATTCACCATGTCACGCAGTATCAAATTCCCAAATAGCTCGACTTGACCACCTCGTTGGCCCAGAGCTCCCTGGGGGTGGCGGAATAGACCACCCGCCCCTTGCTCATCACGTGCACGTAGTCAACCAGCTTGAGGGCAAGGGCGGCGTTCTGCTCGACGAGCAGGATGGAAAGCCCCTCGTCTTTCAGCTTCCCGATGGCTTCCCACACCCCCTGGATGATGATCGGAGCAAGCCCCTCTGAAGGCTCGTCCATGATCAGGCAATCCGGGTTGGTCATGAGCCCGCGGCCGATGGCGAGCATCTGCTGCTCGCCCCCCGAGAGCGTCTTCGCGCGCTGGGCGCGCCGTTCCTTCAGGCGCGGAAAAAGCGCGTAGACGCGCTCCGCGTTCCAGCCGCGGCGGCTGATCCCCCGCCCCGCCACCTTCAAATTCTCTTCCACGCTGAGGGAAGGAAAGACGCGGCGGCCCTGGGGCACCAGCCCCATCCCGCTGCGAACGGTCTCGAACGAGGATACTCGGGTGATATCGACGCCCCTGAAGAGGATTCTTCCCCGGCGCGGCGGATTGAAACCCACGACCGAGTTGACGAGCGTCGTCTTGCCCACGCCGTTGCGCCCGAGGAGCCCCAGGATCTGCCCCTCTTCGACCTTGAGGGACAACCCCTGGAGCACGTAGGCGTCGCCGTAATAGGTGTGGATGTCCTGCACTTCCAGTATTGACATCACTCAGCCCGTGCCGAGGTAGATTTCCTGCACCTTCTCGCTCGCGCGGATGCGTGCCGTCGCGCCCTCCTCCACCACCTGGCCGAAATGCAGGACCGAGATGTGATCCGCGAAGTCGAATACCACGTCCATGTCGTGCTCGATCAGGAGGATCGCGAGCTGCGGATCGAGCCGCTTGAGAAATTCCGTCATCTCGTGGGATTCGCCCGACGCCAGTCCGGCGGCAGGCTCATCCAGCAGCAGGATCTTCGGGTCGCTGGCGAGGCCGAGCACGACTTCGACCTGGCGCCGCTCGCCGTGAGAGAGGCTGCGGACTTCGGCCTCCCGGCGGTCCCAGTAGCCCGCGTTTTCCAGGAGGCGGCGGGCTTTCTCGTAGACGTCGCGGTAGGAGGAAAGCGGCCGCCACATCACGAACTTGGTCCAGCGCAGTCCCTTGATGGCAAGCAGCACGTTTTCCAGGACCGTCAGCTTCGGAAACAGGCTCGTGACCTGGAACGTCCGCGCCATCCCCAGCGCCGTCCGCCGGTGGCTCGCCCAGCCCGTGACGTCCTTGCCGAACAACAAGACCTGTCCCGACGTGGCGGGCAGGACACCGGTGACGACGTTGAACAGCGTCGTCTTTCCCGCCCCGTTCGGGCCGATGATGGCCTTGCGGTCTCCCGGGTATATTTTGAGGTTGACGTCCTCGACCGCATGGAGGCCGCCAAAACTCTTGGACAGGCCCTTCAGCTCGAGAACCGGTCCCGACCCGCGGGTTTCCTCCGCCACGCTCAAGTCACTCGCAGTACTTGCAAGGCGGATAGTCGCGGCTGTAGACGGGCTGCTTCAGGAATTCCACCTTGCCGTATTTCCAGAACTGGCTCACGTTCGGATAGGTCTTGATCACGACGTTCCAGAGCTCTTCCTTGTCGTAGCCGTGCAACTTCGTTTTCCTGACCATCCGGATGTACACGTTGTGCACGGGGTTCTTCATCTCGTCCAGGTGGACGGGACCGCGCGGGGTCTCGAGCTGGACGCTTGAAAGCATCTTGACGAACTGCTCGGTACCCGGCCACTTGCCCTTCGTCTTCTTCATCACCTCGTGGATCATCTGGGCGGCCGTGTAGTTGCCCTCCGAGTAGTAGGACGGCACCTTGCCGTACTTCTCGCGGTACTTCTTTACGAAGGCCACGTTCTTCGGCGTGTCCAGCGCCGCGCTGTATTGAAGCGCCGATATATGGCTGATCACTTCGTCCCCCATGGAGGGGAGCACGAACTCGTCGTAGCTCGTCCCGCCCCCCAGCACGGGTTTCCTGATCCCCGCGGATGCCAGCTGCTTGGGGAACTGGAGCGACATCGGCCCCACCATGACCGTGAAGACCGCGTCCGCGTCCTTCTTGATGGTCGGGATGTAGGGCCCGAAGTCGATCGTCCCCAGCGGCGGCCAGATCTTCTGGATGATCCTGCCGCCGCAATCCTCGAAGGCCTTCTGGAACCCGCCCACGACCTCGTGGCCGAAGGCGAAGTCGGCGCCGATGGTCACGATGCGCTTGTAGCCCTGCTGGCAGGCCCACTCTCCGAATGGATGGCTGGGTTGGGAACTCGACCAGCCGGTCCGGACGAGGTAGGGAAATTTGGCGGCGTCCCGCTGCGTCAGATCGTCCGCGGCCGGGATGGACGCGACGTAAACTGTCTTCAGCCGCGTGCTGACCGGGGCCAGCGCGTAGCCGGTCGAGGCCAGGAGCCCGCCGATGAACATCTGGACCTTGTCCTGGCGAATGAGCTTTTCCGCCTTGCGCACTGCGACCGGCGGCTTGGCCTCTTCGTCCTCCACAATGAACTTCACCTTGGCGCCGGCGAAGTCGCCTCCAACTTCGTCCAGGTACATCTGGAATCCGTTGACCATGTCCTTGCCGACCTGGGAAAACGGCCCTGTCAGGGGGGCGATGAAGCCGATGCGCAGTTCCTCCGCCGCCATGATTGGCAACGGGCTCATCAACGTTCCGAGGGCGAGGGCTGCTGCCATCAACCCCCACCTGTAGCTTCGTGCGATTTGACTCAACATGGCGATGCCTCCTTTAGAAACCGTAACGAAATGACGGGTAACGTGCTCTTAATGAGATGCGGACTGCAACGGCTTGGCCTCCCCGGGACTCTGTGACTGCGCGCGCGAACCGCGAACCCGCTCCGGTATGCTCATCAGGCCGCCCGGGAGATATAGTATCGTCAGCACGTACACTCCGCCCAGCACGTACTGCCACCACGGAACGAGCGTGCTCAGATACTCCCGCAGGAAAACCACGATTCCGGCGCCGATCACCCCTCCCACCAGGGTCCCCGGCCCCCCCAGCACCACCATCAGCAGCGCGTCCACCGAGGTGGCTAAAACCACGTCTTCGGGACTGACGAGGCCGTGCGCGTGCGCCCACAGCACCCCTGCAAGCCCGCCAAAACCGCCGGCGATGATGAATGCGATGTATTTGTGCAGCCAGGTGTTGTATCCGAGGATGCGCATCCTGAGCTCGTTCTCGCGGATGCCCACCAGGCTGCGCCCGAACGGCGACCTGACCAGTATAGCCATCATCAGCAAGGAGACCGCGAAAAAACCGAACACCAGGTAGAAATAGGTCACATCGTCGGCGAGCTCGATACCGAACGCCGGCCGGGGCGGGAGCACGATGCCGTTGTCCCCGCCGGTCAGGGAGTTCCAACGGTAGGCGAGCCCCCACACGCACATTCCGAGCGCGAGTGTGATCATCAGGAAATAGACGCCGCCTGCGTGAACGGCGAACAGGCCGAACAGCGCCGCCGTCGCCGCGCCGATCAGGATGCCCATCACGACCACCAGCCAGAAAGTCCCATCGAGGCCGAACTGGAAGCGGGTGGCGAGGATCGCCGTCAGATAGGCGCCCACGCCCAGGTAGGCCGCCTGGCCGAGCGAAGGCAATCCGGTGTAACCCAGCAGGATGTCCACGCTCATGGCCAGGATGGCGAAAATCAGCGCGTGCGTGACGAGAACGATCACGTACGAGCTGGAGAAAGGCGTCACGACCAGGACGGCCAGCAACGCCGCGATGACGATCACCAGTTTACGCCGAGGAGTATGTCCATCTTTCATCCGAAATCCTCCGGCGGTTTTGCGGTTAGCAGCCTGTTGGAGAACCAACTCCAGCAGGCTGCTCGTCACTCCCGTCCGAACAGGCCCGTCGGCTTCAGCGCCAGGATCAGGACCATCGGCGCGTAGAGCGTGAAATACGAAATCTCCGGGAACAGGGCCTTGCCGAAGTTGTCCGCCAGGCCGACCAGGAGGCTCCCCACGGCCGCCCCCGCCAGGCTCCCCATGCCTCCGATGATCACGACGGCAAAGGCGATGGGAAGGATCGCGAAATCCAGTCCCGGATAGACGCCGAGGAACGCCCCTCCGATCACGCCTCCCAACCCGGCGAGGAACGCGCCAAGCGCGAAGATGAACATGGAAACGCGGGAGGTATCGATCCCCACGCCGCGGGCCATCTCCGCATCATCCACCGTCGCGCGGATCATGGCGCCGATGCGCGTCTTCTCCATCGTGAGCCACAGGATCAAGCCCATGACGAGCGCCATGCCGATCATGAAAACCCGGTACATCGGGAAATGAAACCCGCCGATAACCGCGGTCTCCTTGAGCATGCCGGGCGGAATGATGTCCCGGTTGTCTCCGCCCCAGATGTCCAGGGCCGCCTGCTGAAACAGGAATGCGAAGCCCACCGACAGCAGCACTTGCCGCAGCGGGTCGAAGCCCAGCGGTCTCAGGAATACCCGCTCCATCAGCAACCCCACCACGGCAATGACCAGGGCCGCCACCGGCAGGGCGAGCAGCCAGGAACCCGTGGTCCAGATCACCGTCAGCGCGACGTAGCCCCCGAGCAGGAAGAAGGAGCCGTGCGCGAGATTGACGATGCGCATCACCCCGAATATCAGGGAGAGGCCGCTGGCGAGCAGGAACAGCAGGGCGCCGTAGGAAACGCCGTTGAACACCTGGATGACCCAGAACTGCGTATCCATCACTGGGGTTCGATCTTCGCGATGCGCGTGATCTCCGCGTAGCGCTTGAGATCCGCGCGGAACAGCTTCGCCCACTCGGCGGGCGTGTGGCCCTGGGGCTCGTAGCCGTTGTTCAGGAAGAGATCGCGCACGTGGGGCGCCCGCAATGCCCTGCTGATTGCCTCCTGCACCTTCTTCACGACTGCAGCCGGGGTCTTCGCGGGCGCGAACACGCCGTGCCAGCCGGCGTCCGCGAAGAATCCGGGGATCGCTGCCTCCGCTATGGTAGGCACGTCCGGCAGCGCGGCGAGGCGCTTATTGCCGGTGAAGCCCAGCCCCTTCAATCGCCCCGCCTTGACGTGGGGAATGCCGACGCCCGGAGCGGGATAGTGGATCTGGACTTCGCCGCCGATGGCGGCGGTCACCGCGGGTCCGCCGCCTTTGTAGGGCACATGCAGCATGTCGATGCCGGCCCTCTCCGCAAAGTGCGCCCCGGCCAGATGCTGGCCGTTGCCGACCCCCGCCGTGCTGTAACGCACCTCTCCGGGCTGTTGCTTCGCCAGCGCAATCAGCTCCTTCACCGTGTTCGCGGGAAACTTGAGATGAGCCACCATCAGGTACCCCGTGCCGAGTGCAACGTCCGTGACCGGCGCGAAGTCCTTCACAACGTCAAACGGCATTTTCCTGACGATGGACGGGTTCACCGCAAAGGCGAACGAAGTGTTGAGCAGGGTATAGCCGTCGGGCGTCGAATGGGCGACGATGTCCGCGCCGAGGATGCCGTTGGCGCCGCCGCGATTGTCGATCACGACGGTCTGCCCCAGTTCCTTCTCCACCTGCGGCCACAGGACCCTCCCGAAGACGTCCACGTTGCCGCCCGGCGGGAACGGGATGACGACCCGGACCGGCCGCGTGGGATAGTTCTGCGCCGGGGACAGACCGGCTATACCTAGCGCAAACAACGTTAGCAACGAAACGATGCAGCGGCACATAGTCTTTTCTCCTCGATAATGCATCTAGCAGTCAGCTATCAGCACTCAGCTATCAGTTTCCAGCAAGCGGCGGCAAGACGAAAATGCAGAACGCTGAACGCTGCATTTCTTCATTCCGGTTCGACTCCGGCGAGCTTCACCAGCTCGGCGAAGCGCTTGATGTTCGACGCGAACAGCTTTCGAAAAGCCTCCGGCGTGCTGCCGACCGGCTCCAAGCCGATCGCCACGATGCGCTCCTGCGTTTGCGGGCTCTTGACCGCTTTTTGCACTTCAGCCGCGAGCTTCGCAAGCACTGTGGGCGGCGTCTTCGCCGGCGCGAGCATGCCGTGCCAGCTCGGCGGCATTTCCGTGCCGGTGAGTCCCGATTCGATGACTGTCGGGACATCCGGCAGGAACGACGCGCGCCGGACGGAGTTGTAAGCGATGGCGCGCAGCTTGCCCGACCGGATATGCGGGAGCGACAGCGGCGCCGTCGCGAACATGACCTGGATCTCCCCCCCGAGCAGCGCCGTGATGGCGGGTCCGGCCCCCTTATACGGCACATGGACCATCTGCGTTCCGGCCCGGACGTTGAACAGCTCGCTCGCGAGATGGATGGTGTTGCCGATGCCGGGAGAGCCGTACGCGAGCTTGGCTCCCGGCTTGCTGGCAAGTGCAATCAGTTCCTTGACCGTCCGCGCGGGCAGCGACGGGTTGACAACGATGATGTGGGCCTCGCCCTCCGCGAGTTGTGACACCGGCAGAAAATCCCGCACCGTGTCGTACGGCAGCTTCTTATAAATGCTGGGATTCACCACGATCGAACTCGAGGTCACGAGCACCGTGTGACCGTCGGGCGCCGCCTTGGCCACGAGATCCGCGCCGATGATGCCGTTGGCGCCGGGCCGGTTGTCCACCACGAACGGCTGGCCCGTCTGCGCCGCGAGCTGCTGGCTCACGATCCTCGCAGTCGTGTCCGGCCCGCCCGCGCCGAAGCCAACGATCACACGCACCGGGCGGCTCGGATAGGCCTGTCCCGAGCCTGTCCTGAGCTCCGTCGAAGGGCCTGTCGAGGCGGCCTGGCTCCAGGACTCACTCCACGACAAGGCCGCCGCAAGCGACAGCGCGGTAAAAGCGAGAGTTCGAAATGGACAGGATTTACAAGATTTCACAGGATGATTATTCCGACAATTCCTTGGTCATGCATTGCTGCGCCGTTTGCCCCGCTGGGCGTTCCTTCCCCCCTTGCGGGGGAAGGCTAGGATGGGGGGTGGACACGAGGAGCGCGTAGCTGACCCCCCCACCTCAATCCTCCCCCGCAAGGGGGGAGGAGTCCATAGGATCAGCTTCTCATCCACGCGCTGCCCCAGTAGTTGAGCGTGTACTCGGTGTTCGGCCAG
>JBGQGU010000079.1:0-9472 GCA_041497655.1 Gammaproteobacteria bacterium | reverse complement strand
GGGCGATGGTGAACCAGGAAGCAAAACGCTGTGGAAAGGCTTTCAACACTTGATTGCAATGACCGAAATGTATCGAATCATGAAACCTCACATGCCAGCCACTCCCCCACACCCGGCGAAAAATGTGGGTAACGATTAGCTGCCCGAGGAGGGGTGTCACGAAGTGACGGGGTGGTGGGAGTACGGACTGAAAAGGTTCCTGACACATTTATTTCCCGGCCCAGCGCCTGGCCGGGATGTGAATATTTAACAACTTCGGGGCGTGGTGCTACTCACTTCTGCTTGCCCAAACGCGGCTAGAATCGCCTTGTCATAGGTAGCCACGGGGGGCGGGTAACCCGGTTGGATCGCATGACAACACGTCGGGAATTACTCATTGCGCTCGGAGCAGGCGCGCTCGCGTGGGCGGGCGCAGTACGCGCGCAGGCGCCGGCAGAAGTCCCCCGGATAGGACTGCTCTCGCCGATCTCGCCTTCCGATAGCGCGCCCTGGCACCAGGCATTCCGGCTCGGTCTCCGCGACCTCGGATGGGTCGAGGGAAGGAACATCAGCATCGAGTACCGCTCGGAATTCGCGGACGCTGGCGGTCTTGTGGCCTATGGGCCAGACCGAGCCGACTTGTTCCGGCGCGCCGCCACCTTCGTGGACAAGATCCTCAAGGGCGCGAAACCCGGTGATCTGCCGATCGATCGGGCGACCCGGTTCGAGCTGGTGATCAACCTGAAGACGGCGAAAGCGCTCGGGATCACGATCCCGCAGTCAGTCCTGTTTCGCGCTGATAGGGTGATCGAATGAACCGCGAGACCGGACATGTTCATGCCGGCTCGCGTCGTCGCGTTCGAGCGGACACAATCGAGCGTTGCATGACTGCGTTATCTCGCTCGATCCCTCACCCCCAACCCCTCTCCCGGGGGGCGAGGGGAGCATCGAGCGAAACCGAGGTGTCGCTCGGTTTCGAGGTGCTCGACTGGCGCCGCTCAACGCGACGGGTGCAGCTGCTTCCGCATTCCGGGTCAGGGAACCAGCTGAAACGGCTTCCTTTGGTTGAGCCGATAGGCGGAAAATCCGCGGCGATCCAGCGTGAACACCCGGTCGCTGCCCAGTTCTTCCCCGAGGGCGACCAGTGTCGCATCGGCGTAGTCCATCGGAACGTTGCGGTACTTTTCCATCAGTTCCGAAACCCTCTTGAGGCTCGCCGGCGACGGAGGAACCAGCAGAAAAGCTCCCCTCAATACGAACTCAAGCCCCACCTTTTGCGAGTTCCAGTTCGGCCCGAGCAGATGAAGCGTTTCGGTCAGTACCGCTTCGGTCGTGACGATGGCTCCGCGCCACTGTTCCAGGACCGCCACGCAGTCAGCGTGCCGTCGTTCGCTGCGGTCCACCAGGGCGACGAAGGCCCCGGTATCCAGCAGAAGCTCATTCGCCACGGCGCAGGCGCCGGATCAGGTGCTCGCGGTGACGCTGTCCCAGGTCGGGTACGCCGCTTTCGACACGGCCGAGGAGGTCGCGAACGCGCTCGATGGGGCGGATTTCCGGCTCGGAATCCAGGAACTGCTCCAGTGCCAGGCGCACCACTTCCGAGCGCTTGCGTTTCAGGCGCCGGGCCGAGCGTTCCAGTCTTTCGGTCAGCGCCCCCGGCAGCCGCAGTGTCAATTGAGAGTCCATGTGAGCGTTCTCCTGTTGTCTTGCATTGTAATGCAAAGACTTGCAAGAGTGCAATCTGTTGCAACCGGGGGAATCGAGTGACGACAGTCTGCTTTAGGTCGTTTGCGGAAGGTGGCTTCGGACACCTGTCGTCCGATCAAGTCCGAATTACGACACTTCCGTTATGTCCTGGTCTTTCCGTGTGCTTCCGTGTGTTTCCGTGGCCAGACTTAATGGGGCCAGGCTAATGGGTCGCCGTGCAAATCCCGCGAAGGTCAAGGCGGAAGCTAAGCGGCCGCTCGCCCGCAAGGCACCGACGAAGGAAGCTCCGGGGGTCCACGAACTCGAAAAGCGTCTGGCGGAAGCGCTCGAGCAACAGGCCGCGACTGCGGAGATCCTGAAGGTCATCAGCAGTTCGCCAACCGATATTCAGCCGGTCCTCGACGCGGTGGCCGAGAGCGCTGCGCGCCTGTGCGGCGCGAGCGATGTCATCATCCGCCGAGTGGACGGCGATGTAACGCGCGTCGCAGCGCACATCGGTTCGGTGCCCGTCCACGGAGCAGGTCGTCCCGTAACCGAGCGGTCCGTTTCAAGCCGCGTGATCCGCGAGCGCCGGACCATCCATGTACACGATGTCACAGATCCTCACGTGCGTGAGGAGTACCCCGATTCCCAATTCGCGCACCGAACCATGCTCGTTGTGCCTTTGCTGCACGAGGACACGGCGATCGGCGTCATCATCATTCGCCGTCCGGAGGTGCAGCCGTTCTCCGACAAACAGATCAAGCTCCTCGAGACCTTCGCCGCCCAGGCCGTGATTGCGATCGAGAACGTGCGGCTGTTCAATGAGACGAAGGATGCGCTGGAGCAGCAGACCGCTACAGCGGAGATCCTGCGAGTGATCTCCAGCTCGCCGACCAATGTCCAGCCCGTTCTCGACGCCGTGGCCGAGAACGCCACGCGCGTCTGCGAGGCTGGGGACGGGGCGGTGCTCCTGATCGATGGCGGCGCGTTTCGCGTCACCGCCCACTACGGGCCAATAACCGCCGTGCCGCGCGACGAAGCGATCCCCCTCAATCGGGGGACGGTCGCCGGCCGGGCGATTCTCGAAGGCGGCCCGGTTCAGGTGCCCGACATGCTGGCAGCTGGCGACGATTTCCCGGAGGGCCGGGCCCTCGGCGCCCGGTTAGGATTCCGCACCACGCTGGCCACCCCGCTCCTGCGCGAGGGGACGCCGATCGGCGCGCTGTTGATCCGCCGGACCGACGTGCGGCCGTTCACGAACAAGCAGATCGCGCTGCTCCAGACCTTCGCCGACCAGGCCGTGATCGCGATCGAGAACGTGCGGCTGTTCAACGAGACCAAGGAAGCGCTCGAGCAACAAACGGCGACGGCGGAGATTCTGCGCGCGATCAGCAGCTCGCCAACGGACCTGCAACCTATATTCGACACCATTGTCGGCAACGCGATGCGATTGTGCGATGCGCATCGAGGCTCGTTGCGGGTGTTCGACGGCGACTCCTCGCGATTAGTCTCTGAACGGGGTGTGCCTGCGGCCTTTTCAGAATGGCGCAGGAAGAGGGTGGAGGCCCCGAGCCCCTCCTCGGCTTTGGGTGAGCTTGTCGCCACGAAGAATGTGGTTCACATCCCGGATCTGGCTGCATGGCGAGGGTATGCCGAGGGGGAACCGGTGACTGTCGCGAGCGTCGAGCTCGGCGGGACGCGGACCTTCCTAAGCGTGCCGATGCTCAAGGAAGGAACGCTGACCGGCGCCATCATTCTCCACCGGCCGGAGGTGCGACCGTTCACCGACCAGCAAATCGCGCTGCTCAGAACCTTTGCCGATCAAGCGGTAATCGCGATCGAGAACGTGCGGCTGTTCAAGGAGCTCCAGGCGCGCAATGTCGAGATCACGGAGTCACTGGAACAGCAGACGGCGACCGCGGAAATTCTCAAGGTCATCAGCAGCTCGCCCACCGACATACAACCGGTATTCGATGCCATCCTGGAGAACGCGACGCGCCTGTGTGGCGCGCACATGGGCATCCTGGGGTTGTACGAGGGTGAGACGTATCATCGGGTCGCGCAGCGTGGGGCCAGCGCCGAGTTCGCCAGGTGGCTCGCCGAGGAAGGGCCAAAGTATCCGCCAAACATCCATGGCGCGATCGGGCAGATGATCGCCGAACGGCGGCCCATACATATATTGGATAGAAGAGAGCAGCGCGCGTACCGCGAGCGCAATCCGAGTACGGTCGCTTTGGTCGAACTGGGCGGAGCACGGTCATCCCTCGTAGTACCCATGCTCAAGGAGGAACGCGTAGTCGGCGGCATCGTCATTTACCGCCCCGAGGTTCGCCCGTTCACTCAAAAGCAGATTGACCTTGTCAGCACCTTCGCCAATCAGGCGGTGATCGCAATCGAGAATGTGCGGCTGTTCAGGGAAACCAACGAGGCGCTCAGCCAGCAGACCGCGACCGCGGACGTTTTGAAGCTGATCAGCCGCACGACGTTCGAGCTCCAGCCGGTGCTCGACACGCTAGTGCGGAGCGCAGCCGAGCTCTGCGAGGCGGAGCATGCCCTGTATTTCCGGATCGATTCGGACGGCCTCAGGCCGGAGGCCTGGCATAACGTGCGGGAAGAGTACGTCGCTTATCGCAAGGCTCACCCGATTCCTTTCGAGCCCAACTATGCAATGGGCCGGGTCGCTCTGACGCGCCAGACAGTTCACATTGACGACATACTTGCCGAGCCGGGCTATGGTGGCGTGCAGGCGCAGAAATTGGGCGAAATGCGTACTGTCCTGGGCGTGCCGGTGCTGCGTGAAGGGGAGCCGATCGGTGCAATAGGGATCTACCGGCGCGAAGTGCGGCCATTTACCGAAAAACAAATCGAGCTGGTAACAACGTTCGCGGATCAGGCTGCGATCGCCATCGAGAACGTGCGGCTGTTCAAGGAGCTCCGGGCGCGCAATGTCGAGATCACGGAGTCGCTGGAGCAGCAGACGGCCACAGCAGACATCTTGCGTGTCATCAGCAGCTCGCCGACGGATCTGCAGCCGGTGTTCGATACCATACTCGAGAAGGCGACGCGTCTATGCGACGCGCATTTCGGCATGCTGGGGCTCTACGACGGAGGAAAATACCAGCACGTCGCGCATCGCGGCGGCAGTCCCGCTTTTCTCGAGCACGTGTACCGGGCGCCATTTCACCCCGATACCACTCCCACCATCAATCGCATGGTCACAGAGCGGCAGGCCATTCATATCCCGAGTCTCAGTGAAACGCCCGGATATCGAGACCGAATACCTACGGTCATCTCGACATACGAACTCGGCGGTGCGCGGACCGTACTGGCGGTGCCCATGCTGAAGGAGGGACTCGTGGTTGGCGGCATCTTCATCTACCGCCCGGAGGTTCGCCCGTTTACCCAGAAGCAAATCGATCTCGTGAGTACTTTCGCCAGCCAAGCGGTGATCGCGATCGAGAACGTGCGGCTGTTCAACGAGACCAAGGAAGCGCTCGAGCAACAAACGGTGACGGCGGACATTTTGCGAGTTATCAGCAGTTCGCCCACGGATACCCAGCCGGTATTTGATGCAATTGTGAAAAGTTGCGGCCATCTCTTCCGCGGCATGATCGTGTCGCTCCGCCTCGCCAAAGAAGCGCATGCCGTGAGGGTGGCGAGCACGTTGCCGTTTGATGATCCCGAGGGTGACTCCATCCCCCTTAGCGATCAACATATGCCTGGTCCACGGGCCATGCTGCGCCGGGAGGTCGTGCAAGTTCCGGACGTCCTCGCGGCGGAGGAATGGGTCGGCGGGCGACTCAAGAAAATAGCTGAAAAACGGGGGTGGCGCGCGATTTTGGTCACGCCAATGTCGCGGGAAGATCATGGAGTCGGCTGGATTTCCGTAATGCGCGCGGCTCCCGGTCCCTTCACGGACAAGGAAATTGCTTTGCTGCGAACGTTTGCCGACCAGGCGGTGATCGCCATCGAAAACGTTCGCCTGTTCAATGAAACGAAGGAAGCACTTGAGCAGCAGACGACCACTGCCGAAATTCTGAAAGTCATCAGCAGTTCGCCGACCGACACCCAACCGGTATTCGACGCGATCGTGAAGAGCGGAATCCACCTGTTCCGTGGCCTGGACGTATCGCTCCGGCTCGTCAGGGGAGATCACACCGAGATGGTGGCATGCACAATGCCGATTCGTGGTCCGTTTATTTCGCTCAACGATAAGGGGCGTATTTCGTCCCAGGTCGTCCTGCGCCGTGAGGTGGTGCAGGTTCCGGATGCTCTTGCGGCCGAGGGGGTTAGCGAAATGACCAGGCAACGCGCCAAGGAGCGGGGCGCTCGTGCGATCGTGAGCGCACCGATGCTGCGAGAGAACCAGGCTATCGGGGTAATCAGTGTGTCGCGTGCGACCCCCGGAGCGTTCACGGACAAGGAAATCGCGCTACTTAAGACCTTCGCCGACCAGGCGGTCATCGCGATTGAGAACGTGCGGCTGTTCAAGGAGATCAACGAGGCGCTGGAGCGGCAGACGGCGACCAGCGAAGTGCTGAAGGTCATCAGCCGTTCGACATTCGACCTCGAGCCCGTGCTCGAGACCCTGGTCGAGAACGCGCGCAAGCTGTGCGACGCGGACCGTGCCACGATTTCCCGAGCGGACAAGGATGGGAATTACGCGCCTGTGATCAAAAGTGCTCCTGAACCCAGGCCGGAACACTTCGCTCATATGCAACGTCATCCCATTCGTCCTGACAGAGGGTCTGCGGTAGGTCGCGCGGTGCTCGAGCGCCGCCCGGTGCACATTCCGGACGTCCTCGCCGACCCGGAGTACAACAGGCTTGACCTTGCGGATATGGGCAGTTTTCGGACCGTTCTGGCGGTGCCCATGCTGCGCGAAGGCGAACCGATCGGGGTTTTCGTTCTGACTCGCACCAAGGAAGTGAAGCCGTTCACCGAAAAGCAGGTGGAGCTGGTGACAACCTTCGCCGACCAGGCGGTGATCGCGATCGAGAACGTGCGGCTGTTCCAGGAAATCCAGGACAAGAGCCGCCAGCTCGAAGTGGCGAGCCGGCACAAGTCCCAGTTCCTCGCCAACATGAGCCACGAGCTGCGCACGCCGCTCAATGCGATTCTCGGCTACACGGAGCTGATCCTCGACGGGATTTATGGCGACGTGTCCACGAAGGTCCGTGACGTGATGGGGCGGGTGGACAAGAGCGGACGGCACCTGCTCGGTCTGATCAACGACGTCCTCGATCTCTCCAAGATCGAGGCGGGTCAGTTGACGCTCTCGCTCGCCGACTACTCGCTGACGGATGTCGTGCAGACGGTGTTTACGTCGGTGGGGTCCCTGGCAGCCGAAAAGAAGCTCGCACTCAAGCTCGCGCTCGCCTCCGACTTGCCGCGCGGCCGGGGAGACGATCGGCGCCTCACCCAGGTGTTGCTGAACCTCGTCGGAAACGCGATCAAGTTCACCGAAGCCGGCGAGGTGCGGTTGGAGGCGCGGTGCTCCGACGGCGCGTTCGTCGTTTCGGTGGCGGACACGGGACCCGGTATCTCCGAGGCCGACCAGCAGCGGATCTTCGAGGAGTTTCAGCAGGTCGATGACTCCGCCACACGCAAGAAGGGCGGCACGGGTCTCGGGCTGTCGATCGCCAAGCGGATCATCGAACTTCATGGCGGACGCATCCAGGTGGAGTCGGCGCCGGGACGCGGCTCCACCTTCACTGTCACGCTGCCCGTCCGGGTCGAGCGCCAAGCGGGGACTTTATGAGCCGACGCATCCTGGTTGTCGAGGACCACGAGGAGAACCGCCGCATCATGCGCGACCTTCTCACTGCGGCGGGGTACGAGATGCTCGAAGCCCTCACCGGCGAGGAGGGAGTGGCCCGCGCCGCGGCCGAGCGCCCGGATCTGATCCTGATGGACATTCAGCTCCCCGGCGTCGACGGCTACGAGGCGACGCGACGCATCAAGGCGATCCCGGCGCTGCGCGCGATCCCGATCATCGCCGTAACCTCGTACGCGCTGAGCGGGGACGACCGGAAGGCGCTCGCGGCCGGTTGCGACGCCTATGTGACGAAGCCCTTCAGCCCACGGGCATTGCTCGCGAAGATCCGGGAGTACGTCCCGTGAGGACGCCGCCGCGGATCCTCGTCGCGGACGACAACGCGATGAACCTGGACATCATCCGGACGCGGCTCGCGGCCCACGGCTACGAAATCCTGATTGCGGCGGATGGCGAGGAGGCCGTGGACGTCGCTCGCCGGGAGCGGCCGGACCTGATCCTGCTCGACATCATGATGCCGAAGCTGGACGGATATGAGGTGTGCCGGCAGCTTCGCGCGGACCGCGGGTTCCCGTTCGTGCCCATCATCCTCGTCACCGCCAAGGGGGATACGAAGGACGTCGTGGCCGGCCTGGAGGCGGGCGGCGACGAGTACCTGACGAAGCCGGTGGACCAGGCCGCGCTCCTGGCGCGGGTCAAGTCGATGCTCCGGATCAAGGCACTCCACGACACGGCGCAGGAACAGGGGGCGCGTCTCGAGGCGCAAGCGGGCGAGCTCGCCGAGTGGAGCCGCACGCTCGAACGGCGGGTCGCCGAGCAGCTCGCCGAGCTCGAGCGCGTCAACCGGTTCCGGCGCTTCCTTTCCCCTCAGCTTGCCGACGTCATCGTCTCCTCGGGTGGCGAAAAGCTCCTCGAGAGTCATCGGCGCGAAATCACGGTGGTGTTCTGCGACCTCCGGGGCTTTACCGCCTTTGCCGAGACGGCCGAGCCCGAGGAAGTCATGCTGGTTCTCCGCGCGTACCACGAGGCGATGGGCGAGCTGATCTTCCGCCACGAGGGGACGCTCGAGCGTTTCGCCGGGGACGGCCTCATGGTCTTCTTCAACGACCCGGTGCCGTGTCCCGATCCCGCCGCGCGCGCGGTGCAGATGGCCGTCGGGATGCGGAAGCGTGTCGGGGAGCTCGAAGTCGAGTGGCGGAAGCACGGCTTCCGGCTCGAATTCGGCGTCGGGATCGCGCTCGGCTACGCCACCTTGGGGAAGATTGGCTTCGAAGGGCGGTTCGACTACGGCGCGATCGGCACGGTGACCAACCTCGCCGCGCGGCTCTGCGATGCGGCGCGCGGCGGCCAGATCCTCGTGAGCCAGCGCGTTTACGCGGCGGTGGAAGGACAGGTGGAGGCCGAGCCCGTCGGCGAGCTTGCGCTCAAGGGGTTCCTCAAACCCACGCCGGCCTTCAGCGTCGTGCGGCTGACGCAATGACTCCCTTGGGAGGAAGACCTTGAGGGTGCAAACACATAGCGTGGTCCGACCCGTGAGGCCGTGCCGTCACCTTCATGGTTATGACGTGACAACGACGGTGAGCCCGGGAACGCCGGTGGAGATGAAAATCCGGGCGCGCGCCACCGGGCGATTCCCGGTGGAAATGCACGGACAAGGTGACTCCGGCAGCGGCCACAGCCACAAGACCATTTTCCATCTGGAAGTCTATCCCGACTGATTGGCGCCGGCATGCATCAATGCCTTCGGATCGGGCCGGTCGGCTTGGTTTTTCTGCTTCCATTGTGGCCGGCAGCGGCTCTGGCCCACGGTTTCGCGGTTCGTTACGACTTGCCGATACCGCTCGGGTTTTACCTCGCCGGCGCCGGCGCTACTGTCGTTCTCTCCTTCCTGTTATTGGCGATTTTTGCGAGAGGAAGGTCGGCTCGCGCCGATCACCGGCCGGCGCGTCTGGTCTGGCGGACGGCTGGCCGGATGTTGTCGAACCGCTGGGTTTCCGGATCCCTGCAGGGAATTTCGGTGGCGCTTTT